>NZ_CP110820.1:303750-607500 GCF_034359465.1 Candidatus Bandiella woodruffii
GTTACTGCGCGCGAACCAGCAATATTACGGGTGTAAGCTAATAACGCTGCTTCTCTGGATATCTTTAGATCAATGATTGGATTTGGATAATTTACACCCAATACAACACCTGCGCTGTGTAATATTTTTTCTGGGGCCTGCCATGGTTTAAACAAATATCTGTCTGGTAATGATTTTAATTCTGGCACAAATCTTCTCGTATATTCTCCTGTGCTATCAAATTTTTCCCCCTGCGTTATAGGGTTAAATACCCTAAAATAAGGAGCAGCATCAACACCACAACCAGCAACCCATTGCCAACTGGCACTATTATTCGCAATGTCCGCATCAATAAGACAGTCCCAAAACCAGTCTCTACCAAAATGCCAATGTATCATCAAATTTTTCACCAAAAATGAAGCAACAATCATACGCACTCGATTATGCATATATCCAGTTTGCCATAGTTCACGCATCCCAGCATCAATGATTGGATATCCTGTATTCCCAGTTTGCCACGCATGTAAGTAAACATCATTTTGCTTCCAAGGGAATCGATGAAACTTGCTTTGAAAGTTTTCTTTATGAAGCGCTGGAAAATGATACATCAAATAACATGAAAATTCTCGCCATATCATTTCACTGAAAAAATGCTCAGAATCGTCTTCCCCCGCATTAAAAACACCAATCGAATAAATTGCATCAAAAATTTGATGCGGCGATATCTCTCCAAAACGAAGATGTGGAGAAAGTCCAGAAGTATGGTTTTGACCTGGATAATCTCGTCCTTTTTTATAGCCACACAGCTTGTTTGTTATAAATCCAGATAACTTATGTGCAGCAGCTTCCTCCCCTACACGCCAACCATTCATTATTTTTGTCTGCCAACTGTGTTGTGAAATAAACTTAAAGGTCTCGATAGTTGTGTCATTATTTTTATCTTTAATAAGATCGAGAGTTATGGGCTTAGAGATTGGATTTCTCGGAGCAATGGTGATAGCCTTTCTTTTATATGCGCCAAATACCTTATAATAACTGCCATCATCTTTTAAAATAGCTGTTGGGGACCACAGATACGAACTATTATAACTCTTGTATAAAACGCCCAGCTTTTTAAGCATGGTTATAACCAAAGTTTGCTGCTCGATACCCCACTTATCATAACAATCACTCCAGAAAACATGTGTCACGCCATGTCTTAGGATCAGCTCTCTTATAACTTCTTCTGGCTTACCCTGATATAAATTTAGGTTATTTTTTAGGGATTTTTGCAAATTTTGAAGAGAGTGGTGCAGCCAAGTCCTACTGGCACTGCCAATTTCAAATTCTTTCGGACAGGTATTATCATTGATGTAGATGGGCAAAACTTTCCCCATATTAGCAGCCTCTGTTAAACCTGCGTTATCCGATAAACGCAAGTCCTGTCTAAACCAAAAGATAGATATAACTTTATTCATATCCAGAAACTCCTTTAATAATTTGTTATAACTAGAGAATGGAAAAAAATTCAAGCTGGAAGGCCATATGAATGCGAAGCCTTTAAGCAGTGTATTCATTTAACCAATCATTCAAGTAAATTGGTACACCGCTTCAAAAAAATGTCCACTATAGCTAGCTGCATCTTAGCAAAATAAGTAAGCTACAGCAAATTGAAAAATTGATTGCATAATATAAAAAAATTTTTTAGCCTCAGAAAGAGCAAGTGAAAAAGGAGTGTTTTATGTCTAAATTAACATCTAAAGAAAGATTTGATAAGTTAAATCATAAAGTTTCTGATCGTGATCGTCTAATGGTTAATAAAAACAGAGTGTTAGCCAAAGATAGATATAAAATTGCCCTGCTCACTTAGGAAATTATTGTTATCCTCAAAATGTACCCAGAGCTTAATCGTAAGATCGACAACTTCTTCAGATTTTGAAACTACCTTTGTTTTTCTGGTCATTCTTGCAATTCTGTGCCTTGTGTTTGAGTTATTGGACTCAATTGAGAGTGTATGTTGTTTGCCAACAACATGTTGATGGCGAGGTATAACCTCTGAATAAACAGACCAATCGTCTGTGTAATAAGTGCAATTATCTCTACTTATGATTTTCCACAATTTTCTAAAGGTTGTAACGTTACGCTTACCAACCACCCAGGCAACAACTCTCTTGAGCTCCCTACTATAGGCTTTCCATATCCATAATTTGTTTTTTTTGAATCTACAAAATGCCACATCTCATCTATTTCAACTTCTCTCAATTCTTCCGGCACTGTTGGTCTTGGTATCTTTTTAGCATACAGTATTATCCACTTATATACGCTAGTATGAGCTACTTTAAATAATTTCCCTAGCCATCTAAAGCTACTTTTTTCCATGCTGTACAATAACACTGCCAGAGCCTTCATCTCTGGCGAACAGCCTCTTAATTTAGTGCTTGTAAAATTACATCCACACTCTTTGCATTTATACCTTTGCATACCCCTAATATTACCATTCTTAACGTATTTACTGCTACTGCATTTTTTACACTCTGTATTCATATCTCTATTTTCTTTGTTGCTCGCTATATTCATTTTAGCATCTTATCTATCTTATGGCAACACTCCCCCATTTTGATTATTTACCAACTCATGCTCGTTAGAAACGTCACCAGATCCCTCTTCCTCAATTACATAAAGTTCTATACCTGGTCTCTGGTTAACAGTATTAATACCTATACTGACGTCACCAATATCTAGGAGTTTAACATTCGTAGACAAATTCTCCTCCGCACTTTTTTGCCCTTTTCGCTTCTTTAAACTATCTTGAGAATTTTCAATGCTCCTTAATTTCATTCTTATACTTTTTCTTCCACTTTACTTTATGGGAGTGTTGCCATAAGATAGATAAGATGCTAAAATGAATATAGCGAGCAACAAAGAAAATAGAAATATGAATACAGAGTGTAAAAAATGCAGTAGCAGTAAATACGTTAAGAATGGTAATATTAGGGGTATGCAAAGGTATAAATGCAAAGAGTGTGGATGTAATTTTACAAACACTAAATTAAGAGGCTGTTCGCCAGAGATGAAGGCTCTGGCAGTGTTATTGTACAGCATGGGGAAAAGTAGCTTTAGATGGCTAGGGAAATTATTTAAAGTAGCTCATACTAGCGTATATAAGTGGATAATACTGTATGCTAAAAAGATACCAAGACCAACAGTGCCGGAAGAATTGAGAGAAGTTGAAATAGATGAGATGTGGCATTTTGTAGATTCAAAAAAAACAAATTATGGATATGGAAAGCCTATAGTAGGGAGCTCAAGAGAGTTGTTGCCTGGGTGGTTGGTAAGCGTAACGTTACAACCTTTAGAAAATTGTGGAAAATCATAAGTAGAGATAATTGCAGTTATTACACAGACGATTGGTCTGTTTATTCAGAGGTTATACCTCGCCATCAACATGTTGTTGGCAAACAACATACACTCTCAATTGAGTCCAATAACTCAAACACAAGGCACAGAATTGCAAGAATGACCAGAAAAACAAAGGTAGTTTCAAAATCTGAAGAAGTTGTCGATCTTACGATTAAGCTCTGGGTACATTTTGAGGATAACAATAATTTCCTAAGTGAGCAGGGCAATTTTATATCTATCTTTGGCTAACACTCTGAAATGGCGATCCTCATTTATCACGATAAACTCCGGTTCTCATTTTCACCATTCCTATAAATTCCTAAAAAATTTCTACTTATGCAGAGGCCTTTCATATGTTCACCTTAATTCCATTTTGAATTAATTTTTCTAACTCAATTATGTCGATCAACAAAGGACTGTTATGTTTAAAATCCACAACATCGCCTGACTCCAACTCGGCCATTAAACTTATCTTAACACCATCATCATTATTTATTTTATCCCTTAGAAAATCTAATTGATTTTTGTTTTTTATCACGATGTTAAGACGTATGTCTGAATCCAAAATTGCTTGTCTAACCTCTTGAACGTCTTCAGCTATAATTCTGATCCCAGCTGCATCCTTCCTTACCTCAGCTTTAAAATAAAGGGTGTTCCCTTCTTTTAAAAGATCAATGGTTTTATAAAGCAAATCTTCGTTAAAAATGGATAAGTCAATAATTCCTTTTAGATCTGAAATCTGTAAGAAGGCGTACTTACCTCTTGCTGTTGAACGCACTTTTTTTGATAACAAAACGCCTGCCAGTTTTATTTTTGATAGCTGATTTTCAATTTCATCTATTTCGCATGCTTCTGTGATGCCTAATTTTTGTAATATAATCTGGTACTTTTCAAGTGGATGAGCAGTTAAATAATATCCAAAAGATTCAAACTCAGCTTGCATCCTCTCTTTTTCATTCCACTCGTTGAATTCCTCTAATTTTGGCTTAAACCTCACACTACTGTTGGAGTCAAAAAATAGGTCTAGTTGATCCTCATTTTTATTCACTACACTGCTTTGCTTAAGCAGCAACTCTATATTCATCAACAATGTAAGTCTTCCAACGTTAAAATCATCAAAAGCTCCTGATTTTATAAGATTTTCAAGGACTTTTTTATTGATTCCAACTTCGGCTAATCTTTCGACAAAATCGAATATATCTTTGAATCTCCCTCTTTTTTCTCTTTCCTCCGTAATTAAATCCATTATCTTTTTTCCAACGCCTTTAAGACCTGCAAGTCCAAACCTTAGCTTCCCATTTTTTATTGTGAACTCCGCTTTAGAGTAATTAATATCAGGCAGTAAAATTGTGATACCGAATTTCTTCGCCTCCATTAGGAATATGTATATTTTATCAGTGTTATCTATCTCTAAATTGATAGAAGCAGTTAAAAATTCTAATGGAAAATTAGCTTTTAAATAAGCTGTTTGATATGAGATATATGCATAAGCCACAGCATGGGATTTGTTAAATCCATAGCTTGCAAATTTATTTACAAGGTTGAAAATCTCTTCAGCTTCATAGTTTTTAATGCAGTTATTTATGCAACCCTGGACAAACTTATTTCTTTGAGCTTCCATCTCCTCTTTGATTTTTTTGCCCATTGCTCTTCTTAGCAAATCTGCTTCTCCTAGTGAATATCCAGCTAATACTCTGGCTATCTCCATTACTTGTTCTTGATACACAATAATCCCGTATGTTTCCTTCAGTACTGGTTCAAGAAGTGGATGTATATAATCGATCTTTTCTCTGCCATGTTTTCGATTAATATAACTTGGTATATTATCCATTGGCCCAGGTCTGTAAAGAGAGCCCAAAGCTACTAAGTCATCGATGTTATCTGGTTCAGTTTTTTTGATGCTTTCTCTCATACCGGAGCTTTCAAACTGAAATACGCCGATACAATCTCCGTTTGCCAACATCTGATAAGTTTTAGCATCATCCAAAGCGATCTTATTAAAATCCAAGTTAATACCGCTGGCTTTGATCAATTTACAAGTCCAAGAAATTACTGTTAAAGTTTTTAACCCCAAAAAGTCAAACTTTACCAGCCCGATTTTTTCTGCATATTTTAATGAATATTGCACAACCGGCATACTGGAATTTGCATCTTTATAAAGCGCAATAACTTTGGTTAGCTCTTTATCAGCAATAACAACGCCAGCAGCATGGGTGGAGATATGTCTGTTTACACCTTCTAACTTTAAACTAATAGATATTAGCTTTTCCAAACTTGGATCACTTTTGCTTTGTGCTTTTAATTCCTTATCCATATCAATTGCCTCTTTAAGGCTGACTGGATTGGCTGGGTTATTTGGTACCATTTTACAGATGCTGTCAACTTGCATGTATGGTATCTGAAGTACTCTTCCAACGTCTCTAAGTACTGCCCTTGCTTGCAGTTTTCCAAAAGTGATGATATGGGCCAC
This sequence comes from Candidatus Bandiella woodruffii, assembly GCF_034359465.1. NCBI lineage: Bacteria > Pseudomonadati > Pseudomonadota > Alphaproteobacteria > Rickettsiales > Candidatus Midichloriaceae > Candidatus Bandiella > Candidatus Bandiella euplotis. The sequence goes on from NZ_CP110820.1 coordinate 309,578, forward strand.
TTTGTCACTTCCAAATTTTTTCCTTACATACTCAATTACCTCATCTCTTCTATCCTGGCAGAAATCTATATCAAAATCAGGCATAGATACTCTGTCTGGATTTAAAAATCTCTCAAAAAGAAGGCCAAATTTTATTGGGTCCATATCGCTAATCTGTAAACTCCAAGCAACGATAGAGCCAACCCCAGAACCACGACCAGGCCCAACAGGTATGCCATTTTTTTTACTCCATTGTATAAAGTCAGCAACGATCAGAAAGTATCCACCAAAATCCATCTTGTTGATAACCGCCAACTCAAACTCCAGTCTGTCAAAATACTTTTTTTGCGTATCTTCGTTAAAATTTGTGCTTGCCAATCTTAACTTCAGCCCTTTGGTTGCCTGTTGTTTCAGTTCCTCTGCTTCATCTTGATTGGAGTTTAAAAATTTTGGAAGGAGTGGTTTACTTTCTTTTAATAGAAAAGAACATTTTTTTGCAATTAACTCTGTATTTCGTACTGCCTCTGGGACATCTGAAAACAGCTCTTCCATCTGTCTTTTGCTTTTAAAATAAGACTCACTCCCTGCTTTGTTGCGATCATCCTCAATTAGGTACCTTCCTTCTGTAATGCATATTAGGGCATCAAGTGCATCTTGCATTGTTTGGTTAATGTATTGGGCAGGATTGGTTGCAACAATTGGAATGGATTTTTCCAGTGCGACTGTGGCCAAAAATTTCTCAAATTCATATTGATGTTCATGGTTCTCCGTTCTGGTTAGTTCTAAGAATAAGTTATCTTGAAAATTTTCCAATAATAAGTTAACCAAATCTTTGGCTGCTTCATGTTTATCTGCGTAAAAAAGTTGTTCCATCGGAGAATTATTGCTTCCGCATAGCGCTATCAGTCCTTTTGAATTTTCAAAAATATCCTCCAGTAAAACATGTGGGGGAGTTGTATGATCCGTATTACCCAAGTAGCAGTTGCTTACTAATTTCATTAGGTTTTCATATCCTTCCCTGGTTTTGGCTATCAGTAAAATGTTTGCGTATTGTTCCTTTTCATTACCATAATTGAGAGTTAATACTGAACCTATGATGGGTTGAACTCCCTTTTTTTGGCATTCCAACGAAAACTCTAATGATCCAAACAAATTATTAAAATCCGTAAGAGCAACTGCTGGTATATGGCTTTTAAAGCAATGCTCCGCAAGGTCCTGAACTTTGATAACACTTTTTCCTATAGAGTAATCAGAGTATGTGCGGAGATTGATGTAGTTGGACATCTTACTCTCCTTTTTGTTTGTAATGGCTAGCATAACACAAAGCTATTGCCAAAGCATCTGCTTCATCAGAAATTTCAGTTGTAACTTCTGGTAGCCAGTACTTGATCATTTTGATTACTTGTGTTTTATCTGCGCTTCCGCTCCCAGTGATGGTCTTCTTCACTTTTTTGGCTGGGTAATCAACAAGTGGGATTTTATGATGGGAAATTGCAATAATTGCTGCCGCTTTGGCTTGAGCCAGTTTTATTGAACTTTGGTTGTTGATGTTGATATATGTATCTTCAATTGCTGCAGCATCTGGGGTGTGTATATTTACAACGTCCATAATCTTAGAAAAAAGCTGGTGTAGTCTTTCTGGATAAGGTGTTTTTAACGATGTTTTTATTACACCAGATGCAATATATACAAATTTATCTGCCCCTTTATGCTCAATCACCCCCCATCCTGTAAAATTAAGTCCTGGGTCTATGCCCATAAATCTGTTATTCACCTTGTTTTTCATAACTTGATGCAATTAAAACTTTAAATAATTCCCCCATTTCTTCCTTAGAGGTAAGCTTATTAATCTGGTGCTGAATTTTTTCAACCGAGGCAGATTTGCTTTGTAACATCTCTGCTCTTTGTAAAATGCCAAGGTTTAATAAAAAATCCCTTTGTGTTGTGATTGTTGTTTGTATACCAAATTTAGCAAATGAGTTGGCAAGGCTGCTGAAATCTACCAAAGAAGTTATGTCACAACAGCCGATCAATTCCAATATTTTAGCCTGTGCATGTGATTTTAACGCTTGTAACGTGCTTCCACTTTGAGTGGTTTTATAACCATAATCTATTATAAGCGCATGACCGTTTTTATCGCGAATCTTACCAGCTATACTTTTTGCATACTCCTCTCTCTGGAGCGACACCTCAATAAATTGATGTTCCTTCAATTTATCAACATAAAAAGGGGGGCAATTACTTAGAGCCGAACCAAAAATCAAATTGTGATTCTGATCCATCATGACGACGACTTCACATAAAGTACCATTCTGAAAATGATACTGTTTGATTGGCAAAGCATCAAAAAACTCATTCGCCAGTATAAAAAGATTATTCTCTTTGACCTCTTCAATGTTTTGGTACCATACCATGTTAATATCACCGAAACATTCCAATCGCTTTTGTTGTTTTGTTTTTAGAAGGTGACTGTTTTCTATCAATATAACCCTATTAATATTTTCATACACTTCTTGAAAGGTCTTTATTGTTCTTAGTACATCATACATCATCGTCCCATTACCTGGCCCCAATTCGACTAGGTGGATAGGTTTTTGAATTGAGTTATACCAAATGTCAACAATATAGATACCTATCATTTCTCCAAACATTTGGCTGATTTCTGGGGCGGTAATAAAGTCTTGCCCTATGGAGTTGTAGTTAGAGTAGTAGTAGTGAGAAACAAGCTGCATAAAGCGGTCAAGCGTCAAAGCCCCGCGGTCAATTATAATGTTCTTGATGTAATTTTCTAAGTTATAAATCATCGGTTTGATAGTATTTTATGAGCATTTCTCTAACGAATGGCAATGTTACGCTTCTTTTAGTTATTTTCGATAATTTATCAATAAACTTAACAACTTCATAAGCGGATTCATAATTTCTTTCTATGCTGCGAAATATCAAGCTGATTATCTCGTCTGAGATTTTTATTTGAAGCTGTTTAAATGACTTTGCTAGGATTAACTTTAACAACTCTTCATCTGGTTCTTTTATTATAACTTTGTATATGGATTTTATTCTAGAATTTAGGTCTTTTAAATTAAAAGACGGGTATTGGTTCGCGGTAAGCAATAATGGCAGGCCCCTCTCATTGGTGAAATTTATTATATTAACCAGGTTAATTTCAGATAACTCTTCTATATTATCAACAATGACTTTTTCTGCATCTTTAAAATCTTCTACATTCTTAATAACTACAGCATCAGTATTTTTTCTCCATATGGTAGTTAATAAAGTTTTGCCAGACTTGTGTGGCCCTATTATAAGTAACTTTTTATTTGGCCATTTTTCCCAATGTAAAATACTGTTGTATGCTTCCAAGTTTGCACAAGATAATATAAAGTCTTCTATACTAAACTTCTGCTCATTTTCTAAATTCAGTAATCCTTGTATCATCAAAAAAATTGTAAAAAGAATGGTATATATATGGTGGCAATCAATGTGCCAATCAAGACGCCAACAGCAGCTTTTTCTGGGTGTTTGTGATATAAGGAGCACAGCACTATGCAATCCACACCTGTAGGGAGTGCAGAGATTGTGAATAATAACTTATACATCTCGTTATCGTAAATGTGTAGCACAAATTTATCTAAGAGAATAAATAGTAAATAAATTCCAGGTGATATTATCGTTTTTAGTACAATGAATAAACTAATGAATGTCTTGCCAACGCTAAAGTTCACCTTACTTAAGCTTAAGCCAAATACCAGCATTCCCAAGACTAAATATGTAGTTCTCATTTGAGAAAACAAGTGGTTAAACCCATCGAATAGCTGAATATCAAATAAGTTACCGCATAAACCCATGATAAAAGCATATATTGGTGGAAGTCTGATAAGATCGTAGGACATTTTTTTCCATGAATCTGTGTTGGATGATATTACGATATATCCCACACTATAAACAAATAACACGATGCCGATACTGGATAGCATAAAAATTCTTATGTGCTCATCATCAAAAACCAACAGTACAATTGAAAGTCCAACACTACTTGTGTTAACACTACCAGCGGCATAAGCTATCACCGTTTCTCTTCCATCGTTAAATAGTTTTGATGCTATGTAAAAACCAATTCCCATTAAAGCACATGAGGCTGTAAAACATATAACTGGCAGTATCGCGTACTTTAATTCTATTTTGGTATTAAGTGCAACATCAAAAAATATCACAGGTAAAATGAAATGAAACATCAATTTACTCAACGATTTAGTATCTATTTCATATAACTTGCCTGCTATATATCCCTGGATTGCTATAATGTATAATGGTAAAATTTTTGATAACAAACTAAAAAAACTCATTTCACTATTACATCCATTTTTCTTTTTTTATTTCTATACTACCTTAGCTTTCCTAAGATGCAAAATGTTTGAGGACCAAGGCCCTAAAAACATCACCTCTTTCCTCAAAGTTTTTCCACTGGTCAAAAGAAGCACAAGCTGGGGAAAGCAACACAGTTCCTTTTGGCGTTTCTTTTTTTATTTCTAGTAAAGCATTTTCAATACTTCCTGCCCTCATATAAGGGACACTGTGCTTGGCCAATAATGGAATAAAAATTTCAGCATCCATCCCAACTAAGTAACAACGTTTTACATTCCGAAGATGAGAGCCCAATGAAAAAACGTCTTTTTCCTTAAATATGCCACCTGCTATCCAATATATATCTTGATATAAATCCAGCGCTTTTGATGCAGATGCAATATTGGTCGCTTTGCTGTCATTTATAAACGTCATCTGGCCTCTTTGGAAAACCAACTCCATCCTATGTGGCAACCCAACAAATGTACTTAGGGCTTGTATAATTTCTTGTGTCGTAATGCCAAGTATTTTTGCCGCTACATAAGCTACTGTAATATTTTCTGCATTGTGTTGCCCCCTCAATGATTGTGGTAAGAAAATGTGCAAAGTTTCATGCTCAAAATAGCAATCATAAAGTTTATCTTCAATGATAGAAACGCCAGAATCTAATATTTTTTCACTTGATATTGGAATAATTTTTTGTGCGCAAACTTCATTAAGCTTGTAGTGAATATTCCTACCATTCTCTGTATTGATTGAAATAATGGCAAAATCATCAGGCATTTGATTTTGGAATATCCTTAATTTTGCCTCAGTATAAGAATCAACCGATTCATACCTGTCTAAGTGATCTGGCGTTATACTTAATAAAGCTGCTATGTTGAACTGAAAGTTGTTAAGTATTTCCAGTTGATAAGAAGAAAGTTCAAGAACATAATTTTCTGACGGATCCTGCAAAATTGGTAAACTTAAAGCAGGAGTACCAATATTTCCGCCCAATACAGAACGGCGATTACTAACCTCAAGAACATGGTTGATCAAAGATACAGTCGTTGATTTACCATTTGTTCCAGTTACTCCTATGAAGTTGGCGTTTGGGCTGGCCTCAAACAATAATTCAATATCAGTTTTGATTGGAATGTTATATTTTTGGCAATACGTAAATATCCTATGCGGCGCTGGATACTTAAAAGGTATGCCTGGACTTACAATAACAAACTCTAAATCTGCGATCTCATCCTCATTTAGCACATTGGAAAACATAACGTTGTTATCCTTTATGATCTTCTTGACTTCCAGGACTTTCCCTTCACTATCATCCCAGGCATTAACTATAAAGCCCTTTGCCAACAGTGTTTTTACAGATTGAACTCCAGTTTTACCAAGTCCAAATACTCCAACTTTCCTGTTGCTAACAGAGCCAATTTCAGATTGCACAACATGTACAGCCACTAATAACTAAATAGTATGTTTTTGGTTTTTATAAAACAATCTGTAAATAATAGCAATCTACTTGTTTATCCTCGTCAACTGCTAGCCTCACTTTGGGTGCCAAAACTAAAGCTATTACGCTATAGTTTTTATGGCACAGTCAACAAAAGACACAAATAATGGATGAGGCTCAAATGGTTTAGATTTGTACTCTGGGTGAAACTGCACCGCGATAAACCATGGATGTTCATCTACCTCTATGGTTTCAACATACTTGTTATCCAAAGATATTCCGGCTAATGACAGTCCGCTGGATTCAAAACTTTTTTTGAAATCGCCATTAAATTCATACCTATGCCTATGCCTTTCCTCTATGAACGTTTTTCCATATGCTTTATGGATTTTGCTATTAGTCTTTAATTGACATTTATAACTGCCTAACCTCATTGTTCCACCTATTTCTCTGGTTTCTGAGAGTTTTTCCAAATTATTCCCTTCAATCTGGTCATCCATTATATCTATGACGTTTTGGCAGTGTATATCAAATTCAGTAGAGTTGGCATTTTCTAAGTTTAACACATTTCGGGCATATTCTATCACCGCAAGCTGCATACCTAAACATATGCCTAAAAACGGTATTTTTTGAGTACGTGCAAATTTTATGACTTCTATTTTACCCTCGACTCCCCTTTTACCAAACCCGCCTGGCACCACAATGCCATTTACGTTTTTGAGCTTTTCAACGACGTTTGAGGCTGTTAAATTTTCTGAGTTCACCCAAACAAGTTCCACTTTTCTTTTATGGAACAGTTCAGCATGCTTGAAGGATTCTATTAATGACTTATACGAATCTTGATAAGAATCATACTTTCCTACTATTGCAATTTTGACACGTCCCTGGATTAGACTTTGATTATTTTTAATGCTGCGCCAAACAGACAAATCCACATCCTGTTTATATGGTAAATTCAGGCTCTTTAATATCTGATAATCAAGTCGTTCTTCATGATAATCAAGTGGTATGTCGTAAATTGAATTTACATCCTGAGATTGTATTACATTTTCCTCCTTGATATTGCAAAATAGCCCAATTTTCTTTCTTTCATTATGCATAAGTTTCTTTTCTCCTCTGCATAATATAATATCTGGTTGGATTCCAATAGAGCGCAACTCCTTTACTGAATGTTGTGTCGGCTTTGTTTTAAGCTCTGATGCGCTGCGAAGATAAGGGATAAGTGTTAAATGCACATATAAGACATTTTCTTTTTCAAGTTCATAGCCTAATTGTCTGATTGCCTCAAAATATGGCAGCCCCTCTATATCGCCAACCGTACCTCCTATTTCGCAAAGCATAAAGTCAACCTCTTCTTTGCCATCCAATATGAATTCCTTAATCAGGTCTGTTACATGTGGTATAACTTGCACCGTACCACCTAGATAATCACCAGCACGTTCTTTGGCAAGCAATTTAGAATAAATTTGCCCACTTGTTACTGAATCACTTTTTCTGGATGCAATGCCTGTGAATCTTTCATAGTGCCCTAAATCCATATCTGTTTCTGCACCATCATCCGTGACAAAAACCTCACCATGTTGCAGAGGGCTCATTGTTCCAGGGTCCACATTTAAGTATGGATCTAGTTTTTTGATCCTCAATTTATACCCATGCGCCTGTAACAGAGCAGCTATCGAAGAAGTTGAAATTCCTTTCCCTAATGAAGAAACAACTCCTCCGGTGATGAAAATAAACCTTGCCATCAGATTTTATTCCATTTTTGGTACATTCTGGTCGCTAACGTCATTTTCCAAAGGAGCTGGCTCGTTTTCTAGGGCGTTGATAATTGACTTTTCTCTCTGATACCTGCTGATACAATCCTTAGCCAAAATGAGGCTGTTGGCCATAAAAACAAAAACCAAAAAGATTGTAAATTTGCTAATAAATGAAGTCTGAGAGTTGCTTGGTAACTGGTTGCCAATATTACTTGATACTATACCATCGCTACTTGATTTCTGAAACACAATTACAATCGCAATCAATATTGTAATAAAAATTTGAAACCCAAACAGAACAGAATACATTAATTTAATAATAATTGTTATTGATGCTAATTGCCAAGCAGAATATAATAATAATCGAAATTAATCAAAGCCTTTATATGCAAAAGCATAAGAAAATAACTTTTAGTTTCGTTATATTGAATTTTGTTTCCCTAATTACCCTGGTATATTTTATATACCATAGTTTTATTGGAAATAGAGGGTATTTTGAGATGTTAAGATTAGAGGACGAAATAGAAAAACATAAAGCGATGCTACACAAGAGTAAATCTGAGAGAGAGTACTTAAACAATAGGGTCAGTTTATTATACGATAAAAGTCTGAATAAAGATCTTTTAGACGAGGTTGCAAGAGATTATTTTGGCCTGATAGCCCCAAATGAGCTATGCATAATGCTAGATGATCAGAAGTAGGTTGTGGCCCAAAAAGTATTTGACGAAATGCGAATTATAAAGGATTCAACGTCTGGCAATTGATATCACATTGACTTGTGATGCTTTATGGTGCATCAGGACTTTTGAACATTCATTGATGGTTGTCCCGGTTGTTATTATATCATCAACCAATAGTATTTTTTTGTTTTTTATAAGATGAATATTGCCAGGGTAGGGGGCAAATGTGTTTTTGAGGTTTTTTTCCCTTGCCTCTTTGCCAAGATTGCTTTGGCTAATGGTATTTTTATTTTTTATCAGAATCTTGGAATGGTATTTTACCTTGATTATGCGTGAAATAGTTTTTGCAAGGATTGCAGTTTGATTATAGCCCCTTGCTTTCAATCTTTCTTTATGCAAGGGGACAGGGATAATATAGTCCATGTCTGAGTATTCGGAGTCGTTTAATATGCAACTAAACCAATTTTTGAACAGTTTTAATACCTCAAAATTTGCATAAAATTTGAACTGAGCAATCAAATCTTTAGCCACATTCCCATATTCCATTAACGATCTTGTTGAGTGGTAATGGTGTTCTTTGTTTACACAAGAATCTTTCATACATAGACAAATATGGTTAGGGTTTGCAAGAGAAGAGCTGCATTTTTTACAATATGGTCTTGTTATAAATACTATATCTAGCCAGCATTTTTCACATAATAAATTTGCATTATAGCATTCAGATTTGCATCTGATGCAAGTGGGGGATAGAGTATGTTAAATAATGGGGTGAAAAAATTATGCATTTTTATTACTGTCTATAATCCCTCTTAAGGTATAGATATGTGCCCAATATCAACATTGGAATTGAGAGCGACTGGCCAAGGGTTATGATATTCATAATATATCCTATATGTGCATCTGGTTCCCTGAAAAGCTCGATTACAATTCTGAATATGGAATAGAATATCAAAAACACACCACTAATACGTCCTTTATATTTTCGTATATTTTCTATTTTTACGACAATAAGCATTATAGAGAGCAATAAAATCCCTTCTGCAAATGCTTCATATAGTTGACTGGGGTGTCTGGGATAGAAATCTGTACCTGGAAAAATCACGCCCCATGCGACTTCTGTTCTTTTTCCATATAATTCAGCATTAACAAAATTGGCAATACGACCAAAAAATAATCCAACTGGTGCGGCGCATGCAATTAAGTCCGTAACCCTTAAAAAATATTTCTTGTATTTAACAGAAAACATCCAAATTGTTACAATAATTCCAATAACACCTCCATGGAAAGACATACCGCCATGCCATATTTTGAACACCTCAAAGAAGTCATTGATAACTAAGTGCGGCATATAAAAAATCACTTCTCCCATTCTTCCGCCTACTATTATCCCGATTACTATATAAATGACTATACGATCAAAATCTTCAGAGGTAAGATGTGCAATTTTATACCTTTCCTCTAATTGCTGCATGATGTAAGTTCCTAGAATAATGCCAACAACATAAGCTATACCATACCAATGTATGGATATAGTTCCTAAATTAATTGCAATTGGGTCTATATTAGGAAAAAGTATTGCAAGCATTGTTCCGGTGATGATATCTTATGGGTAACAGTTTAATAATCAATATTTGAAAAAATGAAAAAAGACAATAAAATAATGGACGATATTGCGAAACTTGCAGGTTCTACTTTTGCAGGAGCGGTAAATGCGAAAAATGAATTGCTTGAGTATATTACTAAACAAGTTGAGACTTTATTAAAAAAAATGAAGTTTGTAACTCGTGAGGAATTTGAAGTCGTTAAAAAATTGGCAGAGGATGCGAATATGAGGTTAAAAAACTTAGATAAAGCTAAAAATTCGTCTTCAAGAGCGGCAGCAAAAAAAAACTACAACTAAAAAGAAGCAAGAGACACCCCGCTAGCTTTAAAATACTTTGAGTATACTCTATGTCTTTTAATAGAGCATATGTGCTTTCATTTTTGAAAGAAGCTTAATGTATCATCATGAACCTGGTAAGAATCAAGCTTATTTAAAAAACTCATCCCAAGTAAAGACACATCCAAACCCTCATCTATACTAACAGAAGCAGATACATCGTTGACTGTTATGTCTCCAACTTGTATGGAATCTAATTTTATGGGGGCACTCCATGTTGTACCATTGGCTGTTAATACTTTTTTTGTGTATGAGAGTGACTCCAAATTAATCCCCAATTTTTTGGCATCATTCCTTGTTAAAGCCACGTCTGTTGCACCTGTGTCAATCAAAAAGCTTATATCAACACCATTAACTTGCGCATTTGCAAAGAAATGTGCAGATTGGTTGGCAACAAGCATTACAACCTTTCCATTTCCATCTTCGCTCTCTCCTTGAATTACAGTTCCGGGGATAAGATTGGCGTATACTTTGTTAAAAACATTCTGCAGATCGGCTTTATATGTGTACCCCGTTAATAATGTCCCGATAATCAATGTCCAAACTGCGGCATAACTTAACACCTGCCCCAGAGGAATCCTTGAACTTATGATATTCATGCCAATTGTGCTAATGATTATGACAGCATATACAACATTCAGCAATCTATCGTTATCTAAACTGATGTGCCCCACCCGTTCTTTTAGTAAATATACCAACACTGCTGTAATCAAAGCGATAAAAAAGAATTTGTTTTTCATATTCAAACTCTCGCTATACCTCTGTTTTGTTCGTTTTTACAGTGTATAATACTTTTAGATTTTTAGAAAGAGTTATTACTTCAAAAATTGGTGTCGTCATGTTTCGGAGTTTGCATCTTGTTGTGTACTTTTGTACGTTCCTCATGCAAATGAAGTAATATATTGACAATATTAACTATAGGTGGTTAAATTCCGCCATAAACGTAAGTGTTTTTTAGTATGAGAATTGCAATTATAGGTTACGGCAAAATGGGTAAAATGGTTGAGCAAGAAGCCTTAAATGCGTCCATACCTGTGTCTAAAGTTATTGATAATCAGGACGTTTTGTTAGCAAGTAGCTTTGACAAAGATGAGGTTGCCATAGAGTTTACAGAGCCATCTGTATGTATTGCCAATATAGAAATACTTGCTTCTAAAGGGGTGAACATTATATGTGGTACCACAGGGTGGCACGCAGACGTTGGGAAAGTCAAAAAGATAGTTAACGAACATAATATAGGTTTCTTGTACGCCACCAATTTTGGAATTGGAGTGAACATTTTTTGGAGAATTATCAAAAATGCCGCGCAAATTATAGATAAATTCGAAGAGTATGACATTTTTGGGCATGAGATTCACCATAGCAGAAAAAAAGATTCCCCGTCTGGTACGGCTTTAACGACAGTCCAGATTTTACTTGATAACGTAAGAAGAAAGCGCCAGCTGATTACCCAAATGGTTGATAGAGAAATCAGCGAAGATGAGTTGCACTTTAGTTCCACAAGGGGTGGTTATGTGTTTGGTAAACACGAAGTGGTGTTTGATGGGCCGTCTGATACTATTAAAATCTCACACAATTCTAAAGGACGCTCTTCTTATGCTAAAGGAGCAATTAATTGTGCCAGGTGGATTGAGGGCAAACAAGGGTTTTTTGACATTAATGATTATATGGAGGGACTATTAATATGAAATTTTCTGGATTATACACTGCTTTGGTTACACCATTTAATGGTAATAAAAGCATAGATTATATCGCTCTTGACAAGTTGTTTGCAGAACAAGTTGAAGCTAGGGTGGATGGGTTGGTGATTTTGGGTACAACTGGGGAAAGCCCAACAGTTGATGAGCGAGAAGGTGAGGAGATTGTAAAACGTGCGGTAAAGGCTTCCAATGGAAAGGTCAAAATTATTATGGGAACTGGCAGCAATGATACTAAGATTGCAGTACAAAAAAGCAAAAAAGCGCAGGATTTAGGCGCAGATGCAATTCTTTGTGTAAACCCATATTACAACAAACCAACGCAGGAAGGTTTGTATCAACATTTCATGAGTATCGCAGATGGTAGTGATATACCTATGATATTATATAATATCAAGGGTAGGACTGCGGTTAACCTTGAGATAAAAACATTAATGAAACTTGCTCAACACGAAAGAATAGTTGGAATAAAAGAAGCCAGCGGTGATCTTGTGCAGATCATGAATGTAATAAAAAGCGTTCCACAGAATTTTGCTGTTCTGTCTGGTGATGATGTGCTTACATACCCTATTATGTGCCTTGGTGGGCATGGTGTGGTGTCTGTTGCATCTAATGTATTGCCGATGGAGATGAAGAATATGGTGTGGGAAATATTCACGGGTAATTTTGATTCAGCTAAAAAACGTCATTACAAGCTATATAACTTAATGATTTCGCTTCTGTCATTATCAAGCAACCCTATTCCTATTAAGTCACTATTGGCATATCTTGGTAAGATACAAGAAGAATTTAGGTTACCACTTTGTAGTATGAGCGAAGAGGCACGTGAAGAACTGGTAAAACATTATGAGGAGTCCATCAGTGGCTGATTTCTATAAATATCATGGACTGGGTAACGATTATTTGGTTATTGATCCCAGAAAAATTAGTTTTGGTTTAAATCTTCACGAAGAAAATATCAGGCTGATTTGCCATAGAAATTATGGAATTGGGTCTGATGGAATTCTGTATGGTCCAATACAATGTAAGGATGGGGAGATTGGGTTTAAAATATTTAACCCAGATGGCTCTGAAGCGGAAAAAAGCGGTAACGGGATTAGAATCTTTGCGCTTTACGTGCTTGACCAATTATATGTAAACCCCGAGGCTTTTGAAAAAGAGAGCCCATATTTTAACCTTCATACTAAGGGAGGTAAAGTATGTGTTCAACTAATAGATGCAAAAACCAATACGATTAAAGTCGATATGGGTAAATATTCATTTATCACTTTAGACGGACTTGAAGCAATCAATAAGGAGATTAAAATATTAGGCCAGAGTGAAATGATCAGTTGTGTTGATATTGGCAATCCCCATTGTGTAGTCATTAAAGAAAAGGCAACTGAAGAGTTGGCAAGGCAGTTGGGGCCAGTTTTAGAGAATCACGAACTTTTTCCAAATAGAACCAATGTACAAATTATGGAGATTCTGGATCAATCCAATATTAAGATAGAGATATGGGAAAGAGGCGCTGGTTACACACTAGCATCTGGTACAAGCAGTTCTGCATCCAGTTGTGTTGCACATAAACTTGGTTTTGTTGGGAGGAGTGTAACTGTCCACATGCCTGGCGGAAAAGTCAATGTTGAGATAGCGAAGGAAAACGTGTATCTAACTGGTGTGGCTACACGAGTCTTCAAAGGTGATTTTGCAAAAGATTTAAAATACCAATTAATAAGTAACAAGAGTTAATATGAAAATAATTTATTCAGATTTAATTAATGACACGCCAAAGTATGCATTTGCTGAAATAGATAAAAAAGCACAGGAGTTAAAAGCAAAAGGGATAGAGGTAATAGATTTTGGTGTGGGGGACCCGAAAAGTCCAACCCCAGATTTGGTAATTGATAACTTGTCCAGGTTTGCAAAGGATAGGGCAACATCTGGATATCCTAGTTATATCGGGGATATTTCATACCGTAAGGCATGCGCTGAATATATAAAGAGGGAATATAACGTTGCACTCAATCCAGAAACCGAGATATCATCAACAATTGGTTCAAAGGAAGCAATTTTTAATTTTCCAATAGGTTTTGTTAATCCAGGAGATTTTGTTATATGCCCAACACCCGGATATCCAGTGTATAAATCAGGCACTAGATTTAGAGGGGGGGAGGCGTATTTTACACCGCTTCTTGAAAAGAACAAATTCTTAATAGACTTCTCATCAATTCCAGATGAAGTGGCGCGTAAGGCTAAGATTATTTGGACGAATTATCCCAATTCCCCAACAGGAGTTACGGCACCCAGAGAGTGGTTGCAGGATTTAGTCGCATGGGCAGAGGAGTATAATGTGATAATAGCTGCAGATGAGGGATGTTACAATGACATATATTTTGAGAAAAAGCCTATTAGTATCCTGGAGATTCAAAAAGAGGGGGTGATCACATTTTACTCACTTTCAAAACGTAGTAATATGACTGGGTATAGAATTGGTTTTGTTGCTGGTGATGAGAGAATTGTCTCTGGTTTCAAAAAGGTGAAAACAAACATTGATTCTGGAACTCCAACATTCATTCAGGATGTTGCGGTATTAGCCCTTAAAGATGAAAGTGTAGTTTCTGAAATGATCGCTCAATACAAGCAAAAGCGTGATATTATGATGGACGTCTTAACTTCGAGAGGTTTGGAGAAACCAATTGGTGATTCTACTTTTTATCTGTGGCAGAAAACGCCAAAAGGTATGAATAGTTTGGAGTTTGCCAATAGTTTGGCCGATCTTGGGATTATTGTAACCCCTGATCAGCTGATTTCTGACGAAGTTGGTGGAATAAATCCTGGTGAGAATTTTGTTAGATTTGCATTGGTTCCAACAATCGAAGAAGTTGTTGAAGCTGCAAAAAGAATAAGGGGCAATAAATTTTAAGCTCGTGACTACAATCTTTGGAAAGAAGCTGGTAAATTTATAGATGACAGGGAACTTCAAAAAGAACTAGAAACGTATAAAAATACGTTAGGAAATGCTAATCCCAACATATTTTGAGACCAATTTCTAAAGTTAGCAGAGTTATACTTCCAGAACTTTGTCAATGTGGGTACTATAAGAAAAAATATAGATATCTTTTTTCTTACTTATGTCCTCAATGATTTTTAATGGCATTGGCTCTCTTATTAAACATGGGTTATCTGGTGGTGATTTTGGCTCAGGTATTGGAAAAATAGCCAGTACGTTTTTGAGGCAAAGTCTTGATAGATATCTGTGGAGTAACAGCTATTACGCAAGTTATGATGGGAAAAGGTTGGAGCAAATAAATGTGCAAACCGTTAAGTATGGTAAGGATATCCCAATAATTGGCTCTGTCGCATCTGTAATATGATGCAAAAACTTTCAAATTATTTGTATATTTTTCCATTAAGCAGTTAGTGAAAGAAATTTATCAAAGTCAGAATTATAATTGTCATTGTCAGCAAGTTGTCCTTTTTTAATCATGTGCAAGAGCTCTATTCCTGCAATAGTCCTGGCGGCACTTCTAAAGGATTTGAAACCAAGCATCGGTCTAGTTCGTTTCTTTACAAATCTGTGATCGCCTTCTATCCTATTGTTTAGATATTTGTTATGCCTAATTTCTATTTGGTCTTCTTTAGATAATGGCTTATTGATCGAATTCAAAGCAGAAGTATTAGAGCCACTTTTATCTATATTAACCTTTATAGGCTGGCCACTAGATTTAATTGCTTTCCTGAAAAACGCTTTAGCTGCCCTTTTATCTCTTTTTGCTCTTAGCATAAAATCTATGGTATCCCCGTATTTATCAACTGCTCTATACAAATAGACCCATTTACCTTTAACCTTGATATATGTCTCGTCCATTCTCCAGCTGCCGTTGACTGGCTTTTTTCTTTTTCTGAATCTTCCTTCAAGTATTGGCATAAACTTTACTACCCATCTTTGTAGAGTGGCGTGATCTATGTTGAGTCCTCTCAACCCGCCTATCTCTTCTATCTCTCTGTAACTTAAAGAATATCTTCCTTTCATATACAGCGATACCATAATGATTTCTGCGCCATATTCATGGTTCTTAAAATACTTCATTAATTTTGGGTCTACTTTAAACATTATTACCAGCAACTATTTCTTTCAGAATATCAAAAATTCTTATGTGTTTCAACAGATGCGACAGAACCTGATTTTCCACAATTTTCTAAAGGTTGTAACGTTACGCTTACCAACCACCCAGGCAACAACTCTCTTGAGCTCCCTACTATAGGCTTTCCATATCCATAATTTGTTTTTTTGAATCTACAAAATGCCACATCTCATCTATTTCAACTTCTCTCAATTCTTCCGGCACTGTTGGTCTTGGTATCTTTTTAGCATACAGTATTATCCACTTATATACGCTAGTATGAGCTACTTTAAATAATTTCCCTAGCCATCTAAAGCTACTTTTTCCCATGCTGTACAATAACACTGCCAGAGCCTTCATCTCTGGCGAACAGCCTCTTAATTTAGTGTTTGTAAAATTACATCCACACTCTTTGCATTTATACCTTTGCATACCCCTAATATTACCATTCTTAACGTATTTACTGCTACTGCATTTTTTACACTCTGTATTCATATTTCTATTTTCTTTGTTGCTCGCTATATTCATTTTAGCATCTTATCTATCTTATGGCAACACTCCCACTTTTTTCTTAGTTTTTTTGCACTTTTCTAGGGTGAAAAGCAACAAAGCTCTTCATAAGTTGGTTGGTGTCAATTTTTGTATATCTTTGAGTGGTGGACAAGTTCCTGTGTCCCAATAGTTCTTGAATGGTTCTTAAGTCACCATCAGAATTTGCAAGCAAATGTGTTGCGAAACTATGCCTCAGAGAATGTGGAGAGGTATGATCTGGCAAATACAATTTTGCCTTCAATTTTCGTATGGTCTTCCTAAAAACATCCGCATTCAACTTTTCCCCCTTCTCACCCCAAAACATATAGCTATTCCATTCCAAGTTATACGGACAGCTGGACATATATTGCATGATCTGTTTTTTTATCACTGGCAGTAATGGTAATTCCCTCTCTTTATTCCCTTTGCCCAGAACTATGACTTTATCAAACTGGTCTTTAAAATCACTAACTTTAAGGTTTAATGCCTCACTTATCCTTAATCCACATCCATAAAGCAAATAAGTAACAGCTTTATCCCTTTGTCCTACCCATTTAACTTTGCTTATACTATCTATGACATCCAGGATTTCAACAGCAGATTTTACAGATAATGCTCTTGGCAAAGGCTTGTGTAATTTTGCAATTTTTAGACGGTTGATCCCATGGTTGTCTATACCATATTCATTCTTTATAAACTTATAAAAGTTTTTTAAGGAAGATAGAGTTCTATTATTAGAAACGCACGCTATTTCATTTTTTTTTCTGTATGCAAGAAAGGACCTGAAATCATAAATCTCTAATTCACCCAATAATTTAAGCGTTACAGTCTCTTCGTAATGCTTAAAAATAAAGTCTAAAAAATAATATATATCCGTAATATACGCATTTGTCGTATTTTTAGAATATTTGAGATTCACATCAATATAGGTGACCCAATTTTTTAAACAATCTTGTAATATTTTATCAATTCTTATGCTTTGCATTCCTAATTTTTTTGCATATATGTATTTTCAAAATCAACCACTCAAATATATAGAACTTACACCAACCAAGTTGTCAATATGAGTTGTGATTTTTAAAACCAAATTTAAGATAAAGTACGCTTTTCATACTCTTTACTTTTTTAAGCTTATCTTGACTTGAGGTATGCACTATTCTAGGCGTTTTATTTACAAGTTTTGCTCAGATCAGTGACCAATATTATATCATCATTGGCATAGATATTGCAAAATATAAATTTGATGTCGTAACAATGGGTTATACTCCGCCAACTTTAAAAATTGGCCTTGTAGTATCGTATAACGTCTGAGTACTACTTGTGCGCTCCTAATGCTCATCGCTCGTATTTCTAACTCTTTTTAAGTTGGCGGAGTATGCAAACAAGGTTTTATCGCAGTTGCTTAGATAATGTCGTCATGAGATTTTAAGCCAAAGAGATAAGCATCTAATCTGAATTGCGGCAAGGAAAGAAGCTGAATTTTTAGCATATCTGGTTGCAATTCCCCTCCATCTTTTAAGATGAAGAAAGGTGTTTTCTACAATATGCCTTATTTTGTATAAATCTTTATCGTATTTTCTCTGGGTGATTCTGTTCTTTTTAGGAGGAATAACAACGCTCATGCCCAATTCTTGGGCATGGTCAATTATGTAATTAGCATCGTACCCTCTGTCGGCTAGTAAGTACTCAGCTTTCATCTCTTCAATAAGATTAACAGCCTGCTTGCAATCAGCTTCTGAGCCTTTTGTGATAATAACTTTGAGTGGCATACCATGTGAATCCAAGGCAAGGTGAATCTTTGTATTGAGCCCCCTTTTGTACGACTCATATCTTGATTGCCGCCTTTTGCACCTGAAGCATGTGGATGCACTTTACTATGACTTGCGTCTATCATTAACCATTCCATATCAGGTTCTTTCACAAATATCTCCAATAAAGCCTCCCATATCCTTTTGTCTCTCCATCTGCAAAATCTTTTATGTGTATTTTTCCATCCTCCATATTCTGAAGGCAAATCTCTCCAGGGAGAACCTGTTCTTAATATCCAAAATACTGCGTTAATGAATCTTCTGTTATTATGTGCCAAACCTCCCCACGTACCTTCCCTTCCTGGCAAATGATCCTTTATCAAATCCCACATATTATCTGTTATATCATGCCTATGTAGCCCTAAATCCATTTTTACTCCTGATTTATCTTTTCTTTCATATTATACCACAAATCTCATGACGACACTATCTAAAGGTTGTAACGTTACGCTTACCAACCACCCAGGCAACAACTCTCTTGAGCTCCCTACTATAGGCTTTCCATATCCATAATTTGTTTTTTTGAATCTACAAAATGCCACATCTCATCTATTTCAACTTCTCTCAATTCTTCCGGCACTGTTGGTCTTGGTATCTTTTTAGCATACAGTATTATCCACTTATATACGCTAGATAGTGTCGTCATGAGATTTGTGGTATAATATGAAAGAAAAGATAAATCAGGAGTAAAAATGGATTTAGGGCTACATAGGCATGATATAACAGATAATATGTGGGATTTGATAAAGGATCATTTGCCAGGAAGGGAAGGTACGTGGGGAGGTTTGGCACATAATAACAGAAGATTCATTAACGCAGTATTTTGGATATTAAGAACAGGTTCTCCCTGGAGAGATTTGCCTTCAGAATATGGAGGATGGAAAAATACACATAAAAGATTTTGCAGATGGAGAGACAAAAGGATATGGGAGGCTTTATTGGAGATATTTGTGAAAGAACCTGATATGGAATGGTTAATGATAGACGCAAGTCATAGTAAAGTGCATCCACATGCTTCAGGTGCAAAAGGCGGCAATCAAGATATGAGTCGTACAAAAGGGGGCTCAATACAAAGATTCACCTTGCCTTGGATTCACATGGTATGCCACTCAAAGTTATTATCACAAAAGGCTCAGAAGCTGATTGCAAGCAGGCTGTTAATCTTATTGAAGAGATGAAAGCTGAGTACTTACTAGCCGACAGAGGGTACGATGTTAATTACATAATTGACCATGCCCAAGAATTGGGCATGAGCGTTGTTATTCCTCCTAAAAAGAACAGAATCACCCAGAGAAAATACGATAAAGATTTATACAAAATAAGGCATATTGTAGAAAACACCTTTCTTCATCTTAAAAGATGGAGGGGAATTGCAACCAGATATGCTAAAAATTCAGCTTCTTTCCTTGCCGCAATTCAGATTAGATGCTTATCTCTTTGGCTTAAAATCTCATGACGACATTATCTAAGTGAGCAGGGCAATTTATATCTATCTTTGGCTAACACTCTGTCCATTTTTACTCCTGATTTATCTTTTCTTTCATATTATACCACAAATCTCATGACGACACTATTTAAGAAGACTGGGATGTTGGCGAAGGCATCTAGGGTGGAGTCACAGGCATCATCGCCACTTGGGAATTGGATACCGGCACTTAAGCGAGAAGCGAAGGAATGGGAATTTGTGAGGGAGCAATTAGAAAAGAATGAGAGGTTGGTGAGGACTGGAATGCAGATAGTGCTTATAGATAGAAAAGAGAGTATAGGATCATCTGAGCAAATAATGAATAGTTTGTATAGAGCGAATGGATGGGAGTTAAAGAGAGATAGGTTTGTGGTGATGTTATCACTTAAGAGTATATTGCCGTTATCATGGGGAGAAGATATGGCGTTAGATATGAGTTACTTAAAGAAGTTAAGAACGACACTATCGCATGAGCCTGTTAACATGATGCCACTACAAGGAGAGTCAAAGGGATGTAAAAAGGCAGGAATGTTGCTTGCAGGAAGGAGAGGGCAGTTATACTACTGGTATCCATTTGATGAGAGTTTAGGAAATACAAATTACAATGTATCGGTAGTAGGAAGGAGTGGAGCTGGGAAGTCAGTATTTATGCAGGAGCTTGCGGTAAGTATACTTAGGAGGGGAGAGAAGGTATATGTACTTGATGTGGGAAGGAGTTTTGAGAAGCAGGTTAAGATGTTAGATGGGCAGTTTATAGAATTTAGCACGGAATCAGGATTATGTTTAAATCCATTTAGCAGTATAGATGAGAGGTCAAAGGAGCATATAGAGGATGCGCTATCGGTAATGAAGCCAATAATAAGTATGATGGCAGCACCGAAAGAAGGGACAAGTAGTTATGAAGATTCATTGATAGAGAAGGCGTTAATGGAAGTGTGGAGTGAGAAAGGATCTAAAGCAGGAATTGGAGAAATAGCTGAGTGGTTTTTGAATCAGGAAGAGGATAGAGTTACGTGTCAAAGGATAGGGACGATGTTATTTCCATATACGAGGGATGGAGCGTACGGGAAATATTTTAATGGTAAGGCTAATATAGATTTTAGTGCGAGATTTTTTGTAACAGAATTAGAGGAGTTAAAGAGTAAGAAGGATTTGCAGAGAGTTGTAGTACAGATATTGATGTTACTGATTACAAATCAGGTGATACTTGGAGGAAGGAAGGTAGAGAGTGCAATAATATTTGATGAGGCATGGGACTTACTTAAGGGTAAGCAGGGAGGAGAATTTATAGAGAGGCTTGCAAGAACGCTTAGAAAGTATAGAGGAGCGCTGGTGGTGGGAACACAGAATCTAGATGATTTTTATTCAAGTCCTGGAGCTGAGGCTGCATTTATGAATAGTGATTGGTTATGTTGTTTGAAGCAGAAGAGTGAATCGATAGCGTTACTTAAGAAGAGTGAAAAATTTAAGATCAATGATTATCAGCAGAAAATGTTAGAGTCGGTAACGTCAAAGCCTGGTGAGTATTCAGAAGTGATGATAATGACATCTGAGCATGCGAGCATAGGTAGATTGATGCTTGAACCATTTTCTAGGGTGTTATATTCAACAAAGCCGGAGGAGTATGAGAGAGTTAAGAGATATGGGGGAGATGGGAAGAAGTTAGAAGAGGCTGTTGAGCAGGTAGCGAAGGAGATGTATGGAGATGGTTAGGAAGAATCATAGTAAAAACCAGAAAATAGAAGATAAGGTTTACTCTTGGGTTAGAGTTATAACGACAACTGGTATCGCTATAGTAGGGGTAGCGATGTTAATAGTAATATGTTTTTTAATACTTTCAATTAATGCAAAGGCAAAAGATTTTGGAGTGGTGGGAAGGACGAGTGAAATTAAGGAAGTAGATGCGATAGAGGAGATAAAGGGAAAGTTAAGTGATATGGAGGCAAGGGGAGAGTTGGATGAGCATAACGAGAGAATGAAGAAAGAGGTAAGTGATAGAATTAAGAGTCCTAAATCTTTGAATTTAGGAAGGGCTAGTGAAGTAAAGGAATATGAATATGATCCGAGCATAGAGGTAAAGGAAGATTTAAGAGACGCAAGAGGTATAGTGTTCCATAGGAAGGGAACAAAGGTAAATCCACTGGATGTGGTTAGTATGCCATATGAGTTAATATTTTTTGATGGGGAAGACGAGGATCAATTAAAGTATGTAATTAAAAAATACGAAGAATCAGAAATAAAGCCAAAGTTAATATTAACAGGAGGATCTCCTGTTAAATTAGAAGAGGAATATAAATTAGATTTTTACTTTGATCAAAGAGGAGTTCTGATAAAGCAGCTTGGGATAAAAGCAGTTCCTGCGATAGTTATGCAAGATGGGAAGGTACTCAAGATAAGGGAGGTGATGGTAAGATGAAGTTAAAGAAGTTTCAGCGCAATTCCAACTGCAATACCGACGATAGTAAGCATCATAGGGACAATCCATTTAAGCATATCATGTTTAATACTAGAGATGCTTTCTTTGAGTTCAGATTTAAGTTCGATAATCTTTTTCTCAAGATTAGATTCGACCTTATCAATTTTACCGTCAAGTTTTGCAACCTGTTCACGAGTAGCAAGAATAGAGAGGTCAAAGTCTCTGGATTCAAGAAGGGATTTAACAAGCATTTCAGCTTGTTTTTCATTAAAGCCACTTTCTTGAAGGCTTTTAATGTATTTATGAGTATCAAAAGTTTTATAATGCATAGTAACCTCTTCGTCTTTCATAAAAAAGTAAGTAGTGTAATTCGTAATTCATGTAATGAGTGTAGCATAGATATAGAGAAAAATCCAGAAGAAAGCAACATCCATATAGAAGCTCACAGGCGGTATGAAGTCATAAGGTTTGGAAAAAATAGTGGGCCCACCTGTAAGCAACAATGTGACCGATTAAAGTATATAAAACCATTGGGAGTGTTGCCATAAGATAGATAAGATGCTAAAATGAATATAGCGAGCAACAAAGAAAATAGAGATATGAATACAGAGTGTAAAAAATGCAGTAGCAGTAAATACGTTAAGAATGGTAATATTAGGGGTATGCAAAGGTATAAATGCAAAGAGTGTGGATGTAATTTTACAAACACTAAATTAAGAGGCTGTTCGCCAGAGATGAAGGCTCTGGCAGTGTTATTGTACAGCATGGGAAAAAGTAGCTTTAGATGGCTAGGGAAATTATTTAAAGTAGCTCATACTAGCGTATATAAGTGGATAATACTGTATGCTAAAAAGATACCAAGACCAACAGTGCCGGAAGAATTGAGAGAAGTTGAAATAGATGAGATGTGGCATTTTGTAGATTCAAAAAAACAAATTATGGATATGGAAAGCCTATAGTAGGGAGCTCAAGAGAGTTGTTGCCTGGGTGGTTGGTAAGCGTAACGTTACAACCTTTAGAAAATTGTGGAAAATCATAAGTAGAGATAATTGCACTTATTACACAGACGATTGGTCTGTTTATTCAGAGGTTATACCTCGCCATCAACATGTTGTTGGCAAACAACATACACTCTCAATTGAGTCCAATAACTCAAACACAAGGCACAGAATTGCAAGAATGACCAGAAAAACAAAGGTAGTTTCAAAATCTGAAGAAGTTGTCGATCTTACGATTAAGCTCTGGGTACATTTTGAGGATAACAATAATTTCCTAAGTGAGCAGGGCAATTTTATATCTATCTTTGGCTAACACTCTGAATTCAAATAGACCAGGAAGAGCTGATTTAATAATTAGCAGCGGCTCAAATAGTGCTCCATGTTGGCGATTATATCCGAATAACGGTCAAAATCACTATGATTATGTGGGAAAAGATGCCGGGTCATATTTAAGAGAAGGCTGGAATGAGATAGAAATAGAATTAGTATATTCTTGGGAAGGTCAAGTAAATGTGGTTTTTGAAGCAGAGCAGTATTGTTGTAAAGAATGGAGTGATGAATGGGATGGAGATTGTCCGCTATGATAATAAAAGGCAATAAATTGGTAAAAATGGAAAGCTCGGGATCTTGGGGGTATAGATATTTTAAAATCCTGCTACTGGGAATTGCGTTAATAATGACATTAATAATTATTTTAATACTTTCAATTAATGCAAAGGCGGAAGATGTTGGAGTATCAGGGGAAGGTTATAAAGTAAGTGAAGATATGGATGAATTGATAGAAAAAGCAAGGAAAGAGCGAGAAGAAAAAGAAGTAGAGTTAAATGGGAAGTGTGAGAGGGTTGGAAGGGATTGCATAGAGCCAGGAGCAAGCAGAGTAATAAATGGAAAAACTGTTTACAGGGACTGTTGGAGATATAAGGATGCATATAGATGTAAGGGATATGCAAGGAATAACTGCACGGAATATGATGATGCATCATATTGCAATCTAAAGAGTACAGAATGCAAAAAGAAGGTGGGAGATTGGTGCGTGGCGCAGAATAGAGTATATAATTGTGAAGAAAGTGAGAAATATATAAGAAAGGAGAAGAGGTATAGGCCTCCATCATTTAAAAGGGATAACATAGAAGAGAGAAAGAGAGTTGTGTGTGGGGAGGAAATAAAGTGCATAGATGGAAAATGCTTTGATATGAGTTACAAGGCAAATGATGAGATGGGGAACGCTGCAGGGATGTTGGCTACACTTAAGGAGATGCAGGGTGAGTGGAAAGCTAATGGTTCGGTGTTTAAGGGTAATAATGAAAAATGTGATAATAAGATAACAAATTGGACAAATTGCTGTGAAGATATGGGGGGATGGGGAGAAATATTAGGAGCAAAATGTAGTGCAAGAGATAAGAATCTGGCAAAGATGAAGCAGGAGGAAAGGTGCATAGAAATAGGGACGTACTGTAGTAGTGAGCTATTGGGAGCATGTATAATAGAGAGAACAACATATTGTTGTTATGATTCGAAAATAGCGAGGGAGATAAATAAGCAGTCAAGGGAGAAAGGATTAATAAATAAGGGATGGGGAGATGTAGAGTCACCAAATTGTAATGGATTTAACATAGAGGAGCTACAAGGTATAGATTTTGAAAAGATAGATTTTGAGTTTTTGTCAGAAGATATTAAGAAAAAGAATATATGGAGCAGGATGGGAGATATGAAGAAGGCGCTTGAGCATACGCAAAGATTAATGGAAGGAGAGATTAATACAATTAAAAAGGAGGTGATGGCAGAGGGTGGCACAGGTACTGTTACAGAAGATATAAATGAGCAGATAGATGATCAGAAGTTATATGAGAAGAAGTTTGCTGAAGCAGAGGATTTAAACGAAAGTAGGCAAAAAAAGCCAGATGGAAGAGATAAGAGCAAAGATACAAAAGATGCAGAGACTTTATACAATAAGGAAGAGTGTAAAAATAGGGATAATGGGGGATTATAAATGTTAATAATAGTGCAAAAAAGTTATAAATATAGCACTTATATAAAGTGCAGTAGTTGCATTAGAGTAATAAATATGATACAATGCAATATGTAACAAATAATTATAATATTATGAAAGAACCGCAAAGACCAACAGTGACAATTACATTTAGTCCTAAAATAAGAAATTTAATAATCAGCATGTCTGAAAGATATGCCATGTCTAGAAGTAAAATTATATCAGAAGCAGTAGAAATGTATGCGGAAAGGAAAGCAAAAGAAGTAGGAACTTTAATGAGTTTTGCTGGAAGTATAAAAGATGACCAAGGTAAAGAGATATTAGAGATAATTAAAAAGCACAGAATAAATAAAGAGGAGATAATGCAATGAATTACGTACTAGACTCAGATACAATTATATACTTTTTACAAGGTCAAAATGCTCTTGTAAATAAGATAGGTTCAATAGATATAGATAAAATACACACAACAGCAATAAATGAAGCTGAATTATATTTTGGAGCGTATAACTCATCTCAAGTAAAGGGTAATATAGAAACTGTTAGAGGATTTATAAGAAATATTAAGGTACTGGATTTTGATAGTAGTGCTGCAAAGAGATATGGGGAGATTAAGGCAGAATTAAAAAAGCAAGGCAAGATAGTTCCTGATATGGATATTTGTATAGCATCAATAACCAAAAGCAAGAAAATGACTTTAGTTACAAATAACATTAAAGATTTTGCTAGAATAGAAGGACTTAAAGTAGAGAATTGGATTAAATAAAAAAGAAATCATGTTGATTATAAAAAG
This sequence comes from Candidatus Bandiella woodruffii, assembly GCF_034359465.1. Lineage (NCBI taxonomy): Bacteria > Pseudomonadati > Pseudomonadota > Alphaproteobacteria > Rickettsiales > Candidatus Midichloriaceae > Candidatus Bandiella > Candidatus Bandiella euplotis. The sequence goes on from NZ_CP110820.1 coordinate 335,522, forward strand.
CATAAAAAGTATAATAAAAGATATAGTAACAATATACAGCAACATAATGTTTAAGACACAATTATATTTACCTAACAGTGCAAATGAAATGTTAGATAAGTTAGCTAAAAAAATAGGAAGCTCAAAGTCAGAGTTGGTGAGGAAGGCGGTAGATGAGTTTTTACAGAAATATGACAAAACCAAGCTCAAAGAAGCATATGGAATATGGGACGGATATGAAATTGATTTAAGAGGTATGAGAGATGACTGGAAAAGGTAAATACCTATATGATACAGATGTAGGGAGTGTTGCCATAAGATAGATAAGATGCTAAAATGAATATAGCGAGCAACAAAGAAAATAGAAATATGAATACAGAGTGTAAAAAATGCAGTAGCAGTAAATACGTTAAGAATGGTAACATTAGGGGTATGCAAAGGTATAAATGCAAAGAGTGTGGATGTAATTTTACAAGCACTAAATTAAGAGGCTGTTCGCCAGAGATGAAGGCTCTGGCAGTGTTATTGTACAGCATGGGAAAAAGTAGCTTTAGATGGCTAGGGAAATTATTTAAAGTAGCTCATACTAGCGTATATAAGTGGATAATACTGTATGCTAAAAAGATACCAAGACCAACAGTGCCGGAAGAATTGAGAGAAGTTGAAATAGATGAGATGTGGCATTTTGTAGATTCAAAAAAACAAATTATGGATATGGAAAGCCTATAGTAGGGAGCTCAAGAGAGTTGTTGCCTGGGTGGTTGGTAAGCGTAACGTTACAACCTTTAGAAAATTGTGGAAAATCATAAGTAGAGATAATTGCACTTATTACACAGACGATTGGTCTGTTTATTCAGAGGTTATACCTCGCCATCAACATGTTGTTGGCAAACAACATACACTCTCAATTGAGTCCAATAACTCAAACACAAGGCACAGAATTGCAAGAATGACCAGAAAAACAAAGGTAGTTTCAAAATCTGAAGAAGTTGTCGATCTTACGATTAAGCTCTGGGTACATTTTGAGGATAACAATAATTTCCTAAGTGAGCAGGGCAATTTTATATCTATCTTTGGCTAACACTCTGCTTTCTTATACAATAAAACAATCTATCCTCATCTTCCTCACATTTCTTATCCTCTTTTATTAACCTACTATCTTCCACATCTACATAATATTCCTCAAACTCTACATTCTCCCCTCCCACATCTTTATCTACTATTTTACACTCTGTTTTCCCTTCTACATTCAATCCTGATATCGGATTCGAAGTTACCGCATCACTCTTTTTTATAAATTCTTCATGCTGCAATTTCCCAACTGTGTAACTCGATCTATGTGGATTCTCTGCATACGAACTCTTTGCCGCTCCTATCGCCTCCCTAACCCCTTCGTTTTCATCCTTTTCTTCTCCCTTTACCCTAGCGTCTCCCTTGGACCTTAGTTCATGCTCACTATACCCTACTTCCTTTGGCTTATCCGTATATCCATCTAATTCCTTTACTTTTCCTGCAAGATCTCCCTTGCCAGTCTCCCCCACATACTCTTTTGCCTCTTTTTTATAATCATCTATGTAATCAAAATTATACTCTTCTCCCTTAACTTCCCTCATCAACAACATTCCCGCCATACTCAATATTACTAAAAACACAATTACCCTTAGGCTCTCTTGAATCATTGTTTTAACAACCTTCGCTAGCCACATACCATTTCACCAGATTTTTTAAACAGAGTGTTAGCCAAAGATAGATATAAAATTGCCCTGCTCACTTAGGAAATTATTGTTATCCTCAAAATGTAGCCAGAGCTTAATCGTAAGATCGACAACTTCTTCAGATTTTGAAACTACCTTTGTTTTTCTGGTCATTCTTGCAATTCTGTGCCTTGTGTTTGAGTTATTGGACTCAATTGAGAGTGTATGTTGTTTGCCAACAACATGTTGATGGCGAGGTATAACCTCTGAATAAACAGACCAATCGTCTGTGTAATAAGTGCAATTATCTCTACTTATGATTTTCCACAATTTTCTAAAGGTTGTAACGTTACGCTTACCAACCACCCAGGCAACAACTCTCTTGAGCTCCCTACTATAGGCTTTCCATATCCATAATTTGTTTTTTTTGAATCTACAAAATGCCACATCTCATCTATTTCAACTTCTCTCAATTCTTCCGGCACTGTTGGTCTTGGTATCTTTTTAGCATACAGTATTATCCACTTATATACGCTAGTATGAGCTACTTTAAATAATTTCCCTAGCCATCTAAAGCTACTTTTTTCCATGCTGTACAATAACACTGCCAGAGCCTTCATCTCTGGCGAACAGCCTCTTAATTTAGTGCTTGTAAAATTACATCCACACTCTTTGCATTTATACCTTTGCATACCCCTAATATTACCATTCTTAACGTATTTACTGCTACTGCATTTTTTACACTCTGTATTCATATTTCTATTTTCTTTGTTGCTCGCTATATTCATTTTAGCATCTCATCTATCTTATGGCAACACTCCCAAAAAAGGAATAGAACAACTTAAATCAAAGTGTCCAAAGGTTGAAAGAACTAGAATAATTGGGACAATAGCTGCATTTGATCTCAAGAATTCAACGCATTTGATGTCTTCTCTGAAGCAACAATTCTTAGAGCAAGGTATTTTACTTAGACCACTTGGTAACACAATTTATTTGTTGCCGCCATATTGTATTACAAATGAGGAAATGGAATTGGCTTATAATAAAATAATTGCAAGCGTCTTATATTTATAGGGAAAATATTTTATTAAAATCTGCATTTATTTAACGACACAATCAAAGCCCCGATTGAAAAGTTGTTTTTTTAGTCGTTTAGCTGTACAATCTGTACTGTTGTGCTTTATGTCTTTTTAAGAGTTGGTGTTAGAAAAAGTTTGTGCTTTTGTATGTGCAACATATATTGAGCACATGTGTTTTAGCTGCAACTTAAAAATGTTTTGAGCTTGTGTTCAAAGTGTTTTTAAATTTGATATCAGGTGGTGAACATGGCAGCATGTGAAGAAGTAAGTAACGTCAAATTTAAAAGACTTATAGTTATATAACCTAATAGTATTAAAATGTGTTGAGTTAAATGAAAAAAGAAAATTTAAGTTTTACCAAAGAGGAATTTTTAGCCATTTATAGAGAAATGCTTTTGTTAAGAAGATTTGAGGAGAACGCAGGTCAGCTATATGGAATGGGATTAATAGGTGGTTTTTGCCATTTGTATATAGGGCAAGAGGCTGTGGCTGTTGGCATTAAAAGAGCGATAAAAAACACAGATACTATTATAACCAGTTACAGAGATCATGGACTGATGTTGTCAGCTGGTGGGTGTCCAAAAAGCATTATGGCTGAGTTGCTTGGGAAAAGTACTGGTTGCTCCAAAGGAAAAGGGGGATCAATGCACATGTTCGATTTGGAAAAAGGTTTTTACGGCGGGCATGGAATTGTTGGGGCCCAAGTTTCGCTTGGCACTGGTCTTGCGTTTGCTCATAAGTATAAGGATACAGATAACATATCGGTAACTCTTTATGGTGATGGTGCGTCCCATCAGGGGCAGGTTTATGAATCTTTTAACATTGCAAAACTATGGGGTCTGCCAGTTTTATACATAATAGAGAACAATGAATATGCGATGGGAACCTCTGTAGAGAGAGCATCAAGTACTAAAGAGTTGTATAAAAGGGGTGAATCTTTTGGTATCACAGGGAAACAAGTTGATGGGATGAATTTTTTTGCGGTATACGAGGCAGTAAAAGAGGCTGCAGATTTTATTAGGAAAAATAGCACCCCGTTTTTACTGGAGATGAAAACCTATAGATATAGGGGGCACTCCATGTCTGACCCTGCAAAATATAGAGCAAAAGAAGAGGTGGAAGAATATAAAGCTCATCATGACCCATTGACTTCATTAAAAGAATTCTTTGCTCAAAATCAAGTAGTGAGTGAAGAAGAATTAAAAGCCATAGAAGTGGAGGTGAAGGAGATTGTGAAGGAAAGCGCGGAGTTTGCGCAAACTAGCCCTGAGCCTGATGAGGAAGAGTTGTACACAAATGTTTATAAGGACTAATTTGCGTATGACAAAGACTGTGGCTATCATATATTATAACCGCTATTGTTATAGTAGCATACTTGCTGAGCATATTGGAAAGGGTGTTGAAAAGCAAGGAGCTAACGCTGTTACATATGATATAGCACACGCCGGTAACAGTATGATTTCACTCAATGAGGCAGATGCAATAATTTTTGGGTCCCCAACATACTTTGGATCAGTCGCTGCTGAAGTGAAAGGGTTTATGGATGCAACCGTTGACATTTGGAACAACAAACAGTGGAATAATAAAGTCGCTGCTGGGTTTACACATTCTTCCGCCTTAAGTGGTGATAAACTTGCAACTCTGATGACCATGTTTGTTTTTGCTGCGCAACATGGAATGATTTGGGCCGGACTTGATTTAAGAAGTTGTGAAAAGGTTAAAGACTATGGTTTAGAGTTGAATCAACCCGGCAGTTGGATTGGTCTTATGGCACAATCGCCTAAAGATGGTGAAAAAAAACCCAGTGATCTTGAAACCGCTGAATATTTTGGAACAAGAATTGCTAAAGTAACACAAAAAGTAGGATATTATGAATAAAATTACTATCAGAGAAGCATTGCGAGATGCAATGGCTGAAGAAATGAGGAAAGACAAGGATGTATTTATCCTGGGTGAAGAAGTTGCAGAATATCAAGGTGCATACAAAGTAACGCAAGGTTTGTTGCAGGAATTTGGTCCAAAGAGGGTGATAGATACTCCAATAACAGAGCATGGGTTTGCTGGGATTGCTGTTGGTGCATCATTCACCGGGCTGAAGCCGATAGTTGAGTTTATGACTTTTAACTTTGCAATGCAGGCAATTGATCAAATCATTAACTCTGCTGCAAAGACACATTACATGTCCGGTGGTCTTATTGGCTGCCCAATTGTGTTTAGGGGGCCAAACGGAGCAGCTGCAAGAGTGGGAGCCCAGCACTCCCAGTGCTATGCAAGTTGGTATGGTCACATCCCTGGGCTTAAAGTGATTGCGCCATATTCTGCTGCTGATCATAAGGGGTTGTTAAAAGCAGCAATTAGAGACCCAAACCCAGTTGTGTTTCTTGAAAACGAGATGTTATATGGGCATACTCATGAGGTGCCAGAAGAAGAATTTGTGGAAGAGATAGGTAAAGCAAAGGTTTTAAAGACGGGCTCAGATGTGACCATAGTTGCGTTTTCTATACAGGTTGGGGTTGCGCTAAATGCTGCGACTGAGCTTGAGAAGCTTGGGATTAGTGCTGAAGTGATAGATTTAAGAACAATCCGCCCACTTGATATAGACACTATTATTGGCTCTGTTAAGAAAACCAACAGGTTGGTTAGCGTTGAAGAAGGATGGCATTTTGCAGGCATTGGTGCGGAGATTTCAGCGGTAGTTTCTGAGCGTGCTTTTGATTATTTAGATGCACCTGTGATGAGGATTGCTGCAAAGGATGTGCCTTTGCCATATGCAGCAAACTTAGAGAAGTTAGCGCTTCCTAATGTTGATGATGTTGTTGCGAAAGTAAAAACAATCTGCTACAGATGAATAGGATTTTGGAAAGAGAATTAGCTGTTACATTGAATAAAATGAAATATTCTGGACTTTTACAAAGAATAGTAGCTTGGATTATCGATGGCATTACTTGTATTGCAATTAGCTACCTTGCTTTTGTATTGATGGCTCTGTCGCATCTGTAATATGATGCAAAAACTTTCAAATTATTTGTATATTTTTCCATTAAGCAGTTAGTGAAAGAAATTTATCAAAGTCAGAATTATAATTGTCATTGTCAGCAAGTTGTCCTTTTTTAATCATGTGCAAGAGCTCTATTCCTGCAATAGTCCTGGCGGCACTTCTAAAGGATTTGAAACCAAGCATCGGTCTAGTTCGTTTCTTTACAAATCTGTGATCGCCTTCTATCCTATTGTTTAGATATTTGTTATGCCTAATTTCTATTTGGTCTTCTTTAGATAATGGCTTATTGATCGAATTCAAAGCAGAAGTATTAGAGCCACTTTTATCTATATTAACCTTTATAGGCTGGCCACTAGATTTAATTGCTTTCCTGAAAAACGCTTTAGCTGCCCTTTTATCTCTTTTTGCTCTTAGCATAAAATCTATGGTATCCCCGTATTTATCAACTGCTCTATACAAATAGACCCATTTACCTTGGGAGTGTTCATAAATAGATAGAAAGAGCTAAAGCTTTGTTAAAAAATAAAACAAGGGATAATCTTAGCATTTCAGAACACTTGCTAAAGCGTTTAGTCTTGCGATTTAATCTAGCAAGCATATCCCTTAAGGAGGAATTGAAGCTCTCAACCAAACAAGTTTCAGACTTTGTCTGCAGATGTATTTGAGCAATTTTATAATGACAATAGACCTCATACCCATCTGTACACATATAACGAATTTGGTATTTTTCTCCTAGCTCACGAGCTAAATCTACGTAATTTTCTTTATCACCTGAACCTACTTTAAACGCAACAGTTTTGAATCTGTCCCTATCGACAGCAGTCCATATTCTTGTTTTATTCTCTTTTTTTTGACGTATGTATATAGCTCATCCATCTCTAATATCTCTATACGCTTCTTATCTCCCTCTATCTTTTGATTCGTCACCATCTCATCTACTACTTTCCCTGCTTGTTTGATCCAATAAAATACTGTACTTAACGGGATATTTAATATGTGAGCTATCCTCCTAATTCCGCAGTTATTTAGATACATCTTTATCACCATGCTCCTCTCTTTATTACCATATTTCCAATTCTTCCTACCATCTCCTTCTGTAAAGTTTTTATTACAACTCTTACATTTGTATCTCTGCTTTTTCCTTGCATATCCATTTTTTGATACCCCTTTCCCTTTGCAATATTTACATTCTATTTTCTCCATTTTTCCCTTTCTTTTTTTTCCTTCCCTCTCCTTATATCACATTCTTTTCTTCTTTCCTATCCCTTTTAAAACACTCCCTTTACCTTTAACCTTGATATATGTCTCGTCCATTCTCCAGCTGCCGTTGACTGGCTTTTTTCTTTTTCTGAATCTTCCTTCAAGTATTGGCATAAACTTTACTACCCATCTTTGTAGAGTGGCGTGATCTATGTTGAGTCCTCTCAACCCGCCTATCTCTTCTATCTCTCTGTAACTTAAAGAATATCTTCCTTTCATATACAGCGATACCATAATGATTTCTGCGCCATATTCATGGTTCTTAAAATACTTCATTAATTTTGGGTCTACTTTAAACATTATTACCAGCAACTATTTCTTTCAGAATATCAAAAATTCTTATGTGTTTCAACAGATGCGACAGAACCAACAGAGTATATCAAATAATACTTTACGCAAATGGATTTTTATTCAATATAAAATTAATTTGTATTGGAATCCCATATAATCCAAATTCCTTGCGTAAGGAATTTGTTAAAAAAATTTCAAAATTTTTATTCACAGTTAATTGGGTGGCTATGTTTATAAAAAAAAGAAAAGTGGGTGGTGCTATACTACTTTGTTTTACATATTTTACTTTAAGCTTTGTATTGTTTTTCACAATTGGCATGCTATACGTTGCAAGTGTTTTGCTCAACCAATCATTTAATTTTGATGTTGGAATTTTTGTTTGATATAACTGCCATAGTTTAATAATCCACTCAAATAAAAGCTTTGGATTAAAGTTTTTTTGGGCACTAGTATAAAGTACTTTTACATCTTTTATCTGTGGCAGCTTTTTTTTGATTAAGTAACTTATTTCGTCTTTGAATTCGGCGAAGTTATTAATTAAGTCTTGTTTATTAATTATGGGAATTAGAAGCTTATTTTGTTTCAGCGCCAAATTGGCCAATATTAAATCTTGTTTTTCTAAAGCAGCTTGAGAATCCATGACCAACAAAACAACATCCGAGATTCTAATGGCCGACATAGCCTTTTTAACCGATAATTCTTCAATCTCTTCATAAACTTTCCCTTTTCTCCTCACACCTGCAGTATCGATTAAGTTAATCTTATTATCCAGCATTTCAATCTCATAAATTACATGGTCTCTTGTTGTGCCAGCCATGTCGGAAACCAAACTTCTTTCAAACCCCAATATCTCATTAAACAAAGTAGATTTACCAACATTCGGTCTGCCAATAATTGAAATAGATATTTGCCTTTCGTTTGGCCTATCTTCAAGATTATCATCGTCCTTCGCTTCTTGGATTTGAAGTTTTTGCTCCATCATCGGTGATATCACTTGGTATATGTCATTAAATCCCATCTTATGCTCAGCAGCAATGAAAATTGCTTCGCCAAACCCAAGTCGTAATAACTCATCTTGGGTCAGCACTCTTTTAGATTCAGCTTTGTTTGCCAGCAATATGGTTTTTTTATTCAACTTTCTGATTTTCTTTGCAAAGAAAACGTCTTCGTCAGATAAATATGTTCTAACATCAACAACAAAAAATATCAGGTCAACTTCATTAATAGCTGCCATGGTATTATTCTTGATCTGCACGTTCAGATTGTTTTTATCTTTACCCAAGTACCACCCGGCTGTGTCAACCAGTTCAAATTCCAAATCAAATAACTTTCCCACATGTGTGATGTAATCACGCGTTACCCCAGGGCTGTCGTTTACAATTGAAACATCTTTTTGGCATAATTTGTTGAAAATGGTAGATTTACCAACATTTTCTCTACCAATAATCGCTATCTTAAACACAATTCTTAATTATAAATTTTCCTCTCTCACCATAAACTCGTAACTTCTCATCCTTTCAATCTCAAGAACATCACCAGCTGCTTTAATCACAGAAACAATGCGTCCTATATCACGTATTGTCTCTGGTGAACAACCTTGTTCCCTCAATTTTTTGATGTGGATGTTTATGCAATACTCGCACCCATTTATAATGGAAGCTGCAAGACAATACATTGAAAAATCTTTTTCGTCTATGTTATGGCTATTTAAATTTTCCAACGAAAGCAACGATGACATTTTCCGTATTTCTTCATCATTTATTTTTTTGCTAAAGTTATAATAGGTGTTTGTCATAGACATCGTGCTGGCGGCGATTTTACAAGCATTTGCCTCGTTACTGTCTAGGTATCTTTTTGCTTCTGGGCGAATGTAATTTAACAACCATTCATGTTTTAAGGCATATCCCACCGTTAATGTTATGCCAAAAGTTTGATATTTTGCCAGTGTGTTTGAATCTTGAAGAAAAATTTCCTTAATGCTTTTGCTGATGTCAGATGCGTAGGGAGGAAGTTGTTCTAGTATGGTTTTTATACTCATATTCTTAATGTAATCCTCAAAGGAATATATAAATTTGGTTAATGCTCAGCATTGTATCACTTTTATTTAAATTTACAAAAAAAATACTTTACAAATTCAATTTATGTGTCAGATATATGTGCAGAAGAAAATTAGGTTCTGTCGCATCTGTTGAAACACATAAGAATTTTTGATATTCTGAAAGAAATAGTTGCTGGTAATAATGTTTAAAGTAGACCCAAAATTAATGAAGTATTTTAAGAACCATGAATATGGCGCAGAAATCATTATGGTATCGCTGTATATGAAAGGAAGATATTCTTTAAGTTACAGAGAGATAGAAGAGATAGGCGGGTTGAGAGGACTCAACATAGATCACGCCACTCTACAAAGATGGGTAGTAAAGTTTATGCCAATACTTGAAGGAAGATTCAGAAAAAGAAAAAAGCCAGTCAACGGCAGCTGGAGAATGGACGAGACATATATCAAGGTTAAAGGTAAATGGGTCTATTTGTATAGAGCAGTTGATAAATACGGGGATACCATAGATTTTATGCTAAGAGCAAAAAGAGATAAAAGGGCAGCTAAAGCGTTTTTCAGGAAAGCAATTAAATCTAGTGGCCAGCCTATAAAGGTTAATATAGATAAAAGTGGCTCTAATACTTCTGCTTTGAATTCGATCAATAAGCCATTATCTAAAGAAGACCAAATAGAAATTAGGCATAACAAATATCTAAACAATAGGATAGAAGGCGATCACAGATTTGTAAAGAAACGAACTAGACCGATGCTTGGTTTCAAATCCTTTAGAAGTGCCGCCAGGACTATTGCAGGAATAGAGCTCTTGCACATGATTAAAAAAGGACAACTTGCTGACAATGACAATTATAATTCTGACTTTGATAAATTTCTTTCACTAACTGCTTAATGGAAAAATATACAAATAATTTGAAAGTTTTTGCATCATATTACAGATGCGACAGAGCCGCTTTTAGAAAGCAAAGGTTGCTATATATACTCCAAAGACATGTTCACAGCTGCAATAGGATTAAAAGATGTTATAATAATATCAACAAAAAATGCGATACTAGCCGTTCATAAAGATAAAGTTGAGGAAGTGAAAAAAGTTGTTCAGCATCTGGAAAAAAACAATATGCTTAGTTTATTGAATAGTGAAGTTGAGTATCGTCCCTGGGGTTATTATGAGAATTTGACTGAAAATGTTGGATATAAAATCAAAAAAATCACCGTAAACCCAATGAGTAAATTATCCTTACAAAGCCACCAATACAGAGCAGAACAATGGACGGTAATAAATGGCATAGCACAAGTGACAATTGACGACAAAACATTTGAACTAACCTCAGGACAGTCAACCTATATCCCTATTGGAGCAAAGCACAGACTGGGAAATATGCAAGAGATTCCACTGGAAATCATCGAGATACAACTTGGAAACCACCTTAAAGAAAGTGATATAACAAGATTTGATGATATTTATGGCAGAGCCTGAGCTTGGTAACACCTAGCCCTTTTTAACTTATTTAGAGTCTGTGTTATCATGGCTTGCCATAACACCAAAAATCTCAATAGTATGTCGTATGGTTATTGCGATATTCAGAATTCTGATTAAATGCTTTTGATTATTGTGTTCGATTTCAACTATATCTCCAAGCTCTAACAACATGTATGATACGGGTAAAATAAAGTAATACATAACTCTCTCAAAAATTACATTTTCCATAATTTTATTAACCATATCTTTGGCTTGCGCCTCTTGAAGAACGATCGGGATGTTTAGATTTTTGTGATTCTTGTTATGTGTGTTGTTGTCTTGTGCATAAACATTGGTGATAACAAACGCATGTTCTTGCTTTATGTAATGCAAACAAGCTCTTTAAATCATTTGACTTTTGCTCACGGTTTGAAGATACATGCTACTTTTACCATTGTCCAATAGTACTACATCTTCACAGTTGATTTTATGGACACTTTTATTTTCTCTAGGAATGAATCTGATCACACCATCTGAATCTGCCACATCAAAAAATATAAACTCCTCAGGTCTTCGATTATACTTTTTGCGGTTGTATGTGCTAGGGTTCTGTCGCATCTGTTGAAACACATAAGAATTTTTGATATTCTGAAAGAAATAGTTGCTGGTAATAATGTTTAAAGTAGACCCAAAATTAATGAAGTATTTTAAGAACCATGAATATGGCGCAGAAATCATTATGGTATCGCTGTATATGAAAGGAAGATATTCTTTAAGTTACAGAGAGATAGAAGAGATAGGCGGGTTGAGAGGACTCAACATAGATCACGCCACTCTACAAAGATGGGTAGTAAAGTTTATGCCAATACTTGAAGGAAGATTCAGAAAAAGAAAAAAGCCAGTCAACGGCAGCTGGAGAATGGACGAGACATATATCAAGGTTAAAGGTAAATGGGTCTATTTGTATAGAGCAGTTGATAAATACGGGGATACCATAGATTTTATGCTAAGAGCAAAAAGAGATAAAAGGGCAGCTAAAGCGTTTTTCAGGAAAGCAATTAAATCTAGTGGCCAGCCTATAAAGGTTAATATAGATAAAAGTGGCTCTAATACTTCTGCTTTGAATTCGATCAATAAGCCATTATCTAAAGAAGACCAAATAGAAATTAGGCATAACAAATATCTAAACAATAGGATAGAAGGCGATCACAGATTTGTAAAGAAACGAACTAGACCGATGCTTGGTTTCAAATCCTTTAGAAGTGCCGCCAGGACTATTGCAGGAATAGAGCTCTTGCACATGATTAAAAAAGGACAACTTGCTGACAATGACAATTATAATTCTGACTTTGATAAATTTCTTTCACTAACTGCTTAATGGAAAAATATACAAATAATTTGAAAGTTTTTGCATCATATTACAGATGCGACAGAGCCCCTATAATTTGTTTCACTTTTATAATATTTTTTTCGGCGACGCTTTGAGCTTTTATCTTTCCCTCTTCTATTATTCTTTTTAGATACTCTTCGTCAGATAATATTGTTAGTGCAGTTCTGTTTATAGGGCATATTTTTTCCATTATAGCATGTGACAGTATATCCTTAAACTCTGCACTCTTCATATCCTTAAATTGCGCAGTTGCAGTTTTGGTTTCAATGTTTTTAATACCACAGTATATATCGATAAGATTAGATATCTCAGGCCTGTTAATAGGGTCATAAGTAATGCCCTCGATATCATCTGTTTTGGCTTTTCGAATTTTTTTTACAATTAAATTCTCATCATCAGACATATTAATTCTGGAAAAATCAGAGACATCTGATTTACTCATTTTTTTGCTTGCATCCCTTAAACTCATGATCCTTTTGACTTTATCATCAATCACAGGCGCTGGCATTGTAAAAAAATCTACACCCATTTTTCTGTTGAAGGAGATTGCAATATCCCTAGCAAGTTCTATATGCTGCTTTTGGTCTTCACCAACTGGCACTAAATCTGCATTGTAAAGCAAAATATCAGCGGCCATCAATACCGGGTATGCATACAAACCCAAATTTGCTGTTTCCTTATCTTTGCCAGCCTTATCCTTGAATTGAGTCATTCTGTTCAACCAACCCATTTGAGTAAAGCAACTCAATATCCACGCAAGCTCAGCATGTCCAGATACCATAGACTGTTGAAATATCGCAACTTTGGCTGGATCTAAACCAGCGGCTATGTAAAGAGCAATATTATATCTGATGCTTTTTCTTAACTGTATGGGGTCAAACTTTGTAGTAAGTGAGTGCAAATCCACGATGCAAAATAAGCAATCGTAAACATTCTGCATCTCAACCCAACTTTTAATCGCTCCAAGGTAGTTACCAATGGTAATATTACCAGTAGGTTGTATACCAGAAAACACCCTTTTTTTATTCATATGTATATCGGGAACTTATTGCATAATACATGCACTTTTTGTAACACCGCATTTTCTATGTAACTGTTATCATTAGGATTGGTAACAAGGTAGTCTAATACATCTGCGATTAAATTGCCAACCAACATAAACTCATTCTCCTTGAACCCTCTGGTGGTTGCGGATGGCGTTCCCAACCTAATGCCTGAAGTGACAAATGGTTTCTCGGTGTCAAATGGAATGGTATTTTTATTGCATGTAAGCCCAGCTTTTTCCAAACTTTCATCTGCTGCTTTTCCACTAAGCCCCTTATTTCTTAGATCAACAAGTAGTAAATGAGTATCTGTGCCCCCCGTCAGTATGTTATAGCCTCTTGACATCAGTGTGTCTGCCAAACACTTAGCGTTTAAAAGCACTTGTCTTATATACTCTTTATATGAAGGCTGGAGTGCTTCTTTGAAAGCAACTGCTTTAGCAGCAATAATATGCATAAGTGGGCCGCCTTGTAACCCGGGGAAAACCGCAGAATCTATCTTTTTTGCAATATCAGCATCATTGGTGAGTATAATCCCTCCCCTTGGGCCACGCAGTGTTTTATGAGTTGTTGAGGTGACAGCATGTGCATATTTTAGCGGATTTTGATGAAACCCAGCAGCTATAATTCCTGCGATGTGGGCCATATCCACAAGTAAATAAGCACCCACTTCATCAGCGATTTCTCTGAACTTTTGGAAGTCAATTTTTCTTGGATATGCTGAACCTCCAGCGATAATAAGTTTGGGTTTTACGTTCTTTACAATTTTGGCAACTTCTTCGTAATTTAGTTCATATGTATTGCGGTCTACGGAGTAATGGTTGATTTCGAACCATTTGCCAGCAATATTAACTTTTGAGCCATGAGTCAGGTGCCCACCACAATCTAAAGATAGACTGACAACTTTGTCACCAGGATTCAATAACGCCAAAAAAACAGCTTGATTCGCCTGAGAGCCAGAATGCGGCTGTACGTTAGCAAAATTCGCACTGAATAATTCCTTAAGCCTATCCCTTGCAACATCCTCAACTGCATCAACAAATTCACACCCACCATAATATCTTTTGCCTGGGTATCCTTCCGCATATTTATTAGTTAATATGGAACCTTGAGCCTCCAGCACTGCTTTGCTTACAATGTTTTCAGATGCAATCAGCTCTATAGTTTTTTGCTCTCTGTCTAACTCTGCATTGATGTAAGAATGAATGGCTTCGTCAGACGCTTTTAAATTTATATTAAAGAAAATATCCTCCGATTAAAACCCAATGGTACCCGCGGCCGGACTTGAACCGGCAAGGGATTGCTCCCCACGGATTTTAAGTCCGTTATGTCTACCATTCCATCACGCGGGCATGACCTAAAAGCATTATCCCTATTAAGAATATTTTTTCAACTACTTTTTTCATTCTGTACAAGTTCACAACATATTCGAGTATTAACGAGGGCATAAGGAGCGTATAAAAGTACGCAACTGAATACGAAGTCCGAAATATGACAACGCTAATTCTTAAAGTTAGCGGAGTATATATCTCGTACTTTTAAAAATTAGCGTAGCTTATATTCCAATTTTTATTTCCCCTTGTTGGGTCCATCTTGACCTTTTTGCGCATATTTCCCAACAAATGTATCGTTACTCTTTGTGTCAGATGGCTCGCTTAAGGTGTCATAAAACAAATCACCATCTTTGTCCAACACACCCTCTTCCATTACAGTGCCATCATTGTTTTTTTCATCCTCAAAATACATGTCATCCGTAGGATCATAACCTGTCGATTCACTGGATGTTACTACCTTTTGGTTTTTTGGAATCACTTTGCCATAGGTTGGACTTTTGGGATTATCGTCAATGTCTTGATAATCCTTATTATTTAGATAATGTCGTCATGAGATTTTAAGCCAAAGAGATAAACATCTAATCTGAATTGCGGCAAGGAAAGGGCTCTGTCGCATCTGTAATATGATGCAAAAACTTTCAAATTATTTGTATATTTTTCCATTAAGCAGTTAGTGAAAGAAATTTATCAAAGTCAGAATTATAATTGTCATTGTCAGCAAGTTGTCCTTTTTTAATCATGTGCAAGAGCTCTATTCCTGCAATAGTCCTGGCGGCACTTCTAAAGGATTTGAAACCAAGCATCGGTCTAGTTCGTTTCTTTACAAATCTGTGATCGCCTTCTATCCTATTGTTTAGATATTTGTTATGCCTAATTTCTATTTGGTCTTCTTTAGATAATGGCTTATTGATCGAATTCAAAGCAGAAGTATTAGAGCCACTTTTATCTATATTAACCTTTATAGGCTGGCCACTAGATTTAATTGCTTTCCTGAAAAACGCTTTAGCTGCCCTTTTATCTCTTTTTGCTCTTAGCATAAAATCTATGGTATCCCCGTATTTATCAACTGCTCTATACAAATAGACCCATTTACCTTTAACCTTGATATATGTCTCGTCCATTCTCCAGCTGCCGTTGACTGGCTTTTTTCTTTTTCTGAATCTTCCTTCAAGTATTGGCATAAACTTTACTACCCATCTTTGTAGAGTGGCGTGATCTATGTTGAGTCCTCTCAACCCGCCTATCTCTTCTATCTCTCTGTAACTTAAAGAATATCTTCCTTTCATATACAGCGATACCATAATGATTTCTGCGCCATATTCATGGTTCTTAAAATACTTCATTAATTTTGGGTCTACTTTAAACATTATTACCAGCAACTATTTCTTTCAGAATATCAAAAATTCTTATGTGTTTCAACAGATGCGACAGAACCATTATAGGGGCATTCACTCAATAAACACCGCATACTAATCAGTCATATCCCTGGCTTTTTTGAGGGTATCTGTCGTCCATATATTTTCCAATTCTCAATTTTACTTGAGGTACACTCCCCCTTTTTTTACTTAGTTGGCAATCTATAATTGAGGTTTTTAGCATTTGTGTTGCTGAAATTTTGTTATATACTGTCAATTAACAAATAATTATTATAACCTATATCCTATGGATGATTTTGGGAATAGCTTCAGAAATTTTGTTTTGGCAGTATTTCTAGGAGCTGTGCTGCTTTTGCTTAGTTTGTATATATCAGGGATTATTTTGACATTTTTGGAATACAAACAATTGACCGAAGATTTTGCTTTATCCATAAAACCAATTGAGACATTAATAGAATTGGTTGAATTTTGGATTATTAATTACAGTACGATTGATTTGCAGTATGATAACTATTTTGTAGCTAGAGTTATAGGTTCTATATTGGGACCGTTAGTTATTATAGGATGGTGCACTTTTCATTATAAATCAGCCATTTATGCACTTAGACCATATAAAAAGAAAGAAGCTGTGCATGGAGATGCAAGATGGGCAACAGAAGAAGACATAAAAAAAGCAAGATTAAGAGTGAAAAAAGGAATGCTATTGGGGCGGGATAGCAAAGGCTTTCTTGTGGCAGACGGATATCAACACACATTGCTTTTCGCTCCAACCGGTTCTGGTAAAGGGGTTGGGTTTGTAATTCCTAATCTACTTTATTGGGAAGATTCTGTGGTGGTGCATGACATCAAGTTAGAGAACTATGAATTAACTTCTGGTTGGCGTAAGAAAATGGGGTAGCAAGTGTTCGTATGGAGCCCTGCAAACCCAGATGGAAATACTCATTGTTATAACCCTATTGACTGGATAAGCAATAAACCTGGTCAAATGGTGGACGATGTTCAAAAAATAGCAAGTCTTATCATGCCAGAAAAGGAGTTTTGGAATAATGAAGCTCGATCACTCTTTGTGGGGGTGGTGCTGTATCTGCTAGCTGATAAAAACAAGGTTAAGTCATTTGGAGAAGTTGTAAGAACTATGCGTAGCGATGACGTTGTGTATAATTTAGCGGTTGTGCTTGACACCATGGGAAATGAAATACACCCTGTGGCGTATATGAATATAGCTGCGTTTTTGCAAAAAGCAGATAAAGAAAGGTCTGGCGTAATCTCAACGATGAACTCAAACTTAGAACTTTGGTCTAATCCGCTGATTGACACAGCAACCGCATCAAGCGACTTTAGTGTATTGGATTTTAAGAAAAAACTAACAACAGTGTACGTAGGGCTGACTCCAGATAACCTCAAGAGGTTACAGCCTTTAATGCAGGTGTTTTATCAGCAGGCAACGGAATTTTTCTCCAGAAAACTCCCAAGCGATGATGAACCATATGGTGTGATGTTTATGATGGATGAGTTTCCAACGCTTGGAAAAATGGAGCAGTTCATGACAGGTATCGCTTACTTTCGTGGGTACCATGTAAGGTTGTTTTTGATTATACAAGATACGCAGCAGCTAAAAGGAATATATGAAGAGCATGGAATGAACTCATTTTTATCAAACTCAACATATAGGATTACTTTCGCTGCTAATAACTATGAAACCGCGAATTTAATTTCACAACTATGTGGTAACAAAACAGTTGAGCAAATTTCACAAAACAAACCAAAGTTTTTGGATTTCAACCCAGCTTCCAGGTCTCTTAGTGTTTCAAATACACAAAGGGCTTTGCTTCTTCCGCAAGAAGTAATAAACTTGCCTAGAGATGAGCAGATACTTTTAATTGAATCCAGCCCTCCTATAAAATCGCAAAAAATCAAATACTACGAGGACTCCATGTTTAAGAAAAGGTTATTAAAACCAACTACAATTCCTCAACAAGAACCTTTTGATATAAATAAATTCAGGCAGAGTATGACGTCCAATAAAAACAAAGCGCAATCTACGGAAAAAGAGCAGGAGACTTTAAGTATTGAGAGTGAAAACAGCTAAGAGAGAAATGGAGATAGAACAACTTTTAAAAAGGGTTACTGGCATTGCGGATAACTCAGAAAACGTTAGAGAAGGGTTTGCTTTTTTTGCGCTTTCTGGTTCTCAGAATGATGGACTGGATTACATTGAGCATGCCATTAAAAATGGAGCTAAATTTGTGATTTTGGATCAAAACGCAACATTACCAAAAAAATATGATGGTGCTGTTGAGTTTATTAAAGTTGATAACCCAAGAAGCTATATTAGTTTGGCTTCCTCAATATTTTATAAGGAAAAACCTCAATATATTGTTGCTGTTACTGGGACAAATGGCAAAACCTCTGTAGCAAATTTTTTTCAGCAAATCTGCGATTTAACAGGATATAAAAGCGCATCTATTGGAACTCTTGGTGTCATCACTTCAGAACAACAATATGAGGCCAAAGATCAACCGTCATTAACGTCGCCCTGTGCCATAGAGTTGCATGAAATTTTGCATAACTTAAGCAACAGCTCATACACGCATGCATCGATAGAAGCATCCAGTCATGGCTTGCGCCAACACAGGCTTGATCATGTAAATTTTCAAGCCGCAGGGTTTACAAACTTAACCCAAGATCATTTAGATTACCATGGCACTATGGAAGAATATTTTGCTGCTAAGTTACGATTGTTTGACGAGGTTTTAAAACCCGGAAGCTATGCAGTTTTAAATGCTGACACCAATGAGTTCCAACGCATGAAAGACATCTGCAACAGTCGCTCAATCAAAGTACTGGATTATGGCAAAAAGGCAAAAGAGTTGCAAATTGTATCTTCTTCTGGTGTTTTGGAAGTTCAAGTTTTCGGCCAAAAGTATAAATTACAACCAACTGTTAAAGGGGAATTTCAGTTGTATAACATTTTGTGTTCTACAGGACTAGCAGCGGCTTGCGAACTGCCAGTCAATAAGATTTTAGATGCACTAAACGATCTAAAAGCAGCAAAAGGACGTTTAGAACTAGTTGCAAAACATAATGGTGCTGATGTTTATGTGGACTATGCACATACCCCAGATTCTCTCCAAACTATATTGACAACCTTGCGTCAGATATGTAAAGGAGAACTGCATGTGCTTTTTGGTTGTGGAGGTAATAGAGATGCTACGAAAAGACCTATTATGGGAGAAATTGCAAGTAGATGCGCAGATCATATCATCATAACAGACGATAACCCACGAAAAGAACATTCGGATGCCATCAGAAAGGAAATTATGGCTGCTTGTAATAATGGTGTTGAAATTGAGGGCAGAGCTAATGCCATAGAATACGCAATGAGCCATTTAAAAGAGAATGATATATTGGTGATTGCTGGAAAGGGACATGAAAATTATCAATTGATAGGAAACAGCCAAACATATTTCAGCGATTTTGATGAAGTTCTAAAAATCTCAACTAGAGGCTCTAGCAAATTAGCATAAAAGTCACACTATTTATTTGATAGAAACCTAGATAGTGTCGTCATGAGATTTGTGGTATAATATGAAAGAAAAGATAAATCAGGAGTAAAAATGGATTTAGGGCTACATAGGCATGATATAACAGATAATATGTGGGATTTGATAAAGGATCATTTGCCAGGAAGGGAGGGTACGTGGGGAGGTTTGGCACATAATAACAGAAGATTCATTAACGCAGTATTTTGGATATTAAGAACAGGTTCTCCCTGGAGAGATTTGCCTTCAGAATATGGAGGATGGAAAAATACACATAAAAGATTTTGCAGATGGAGAGACAAAAGGATATGGGAGGCTTTATTGGAGATATTTGTGAAAGAACCTGATATGGAATGGTTAATGATAGACGCAAGTCATAGTAAAGTGCATCCACATGCTTCAGGTGCAAAAGGCGGCAATCAAGATATGAGTCGTACAAAAGGGGGCTCAATACAAAGATTCACCTTGCCGTGGATTCACATGGTATGCCACTCAAAGTTATTATCACAAAAGGCTCAGAAGCTGATTGCAAGCAGGCTGTTAATCTTATTGAAGAGATGAAAGCTGAGTACTTACTAGCCGACAGAGGGTACGATGTTAATTACATAATTGACCATGCCCAAGAATTGGGCATGAGAGTTGTTATTCCTCCTAAAAAGAACAGAATCACCCAGAGAAAATACGATAAAGATTTATATAAAATAAGGCATATTGTAGAAAACACCTTTCTTCATCTTAAAAGATGGAGGGGAATTGCAACCAGATATGCTAAAAATTCAGCTTCTTTCCTTGCCGCAATTCAGATTAGATGCTTATCTCTTTGGCTTAAAATCTCATGACGACATTATCTAGTGATATATACCACATTAACTTGAAGAGTTGGCAAAATGGTTAGTAGTAATTGTCTGAAAATTATCTGTTATTAAAGTTCGCATCTTTTCCTTATACTTAGGAATTTTGTCAAAGAAATCATGTAATGAGTTGCTAAAAGCCTCAAAATCAGGATAAAATCTGTTATTGGTGACAATAGAGTGCATAAACTTCCATAATCGTTCTATAGGGTTGAGATTGGGGCTGTATGGTGGTAAAAATATCAACTCTATCTTGCTATTTTCTAGATACGCTTTAACTTTTCCAGACCTATGGTAACCAGCATTGTCACAGATTAGGTATATTTTGTTTTTATCTTGGTTTTCTTGTTCCAGTTTCTTCAGAAATTCAATTATGCAATCACCGTTAACCTTGAGATTATCTGTGGTTACTACCTTAAAACTTTTTTTGGTAAAAGTGATGGCTTCGAGGTGTGAAGTGACTGCCATGAACTAGACAGAAAGAAGACAAATCTAAGAGAATCTTTGGTTGAAGATGTTGTGGTATTGTTTCATTTTTCAACATTTTCACATCTTTAAATTGCTTTCCAAAACCCTGCTGAGGGCGATCATTTTAGGCAATAGCAATCGGCAGGACGCGCATATTTTAATGTTTGATGCAGCCTATGGTAATTAGCATAATGAATTTACCAATACCAATTCGCGCTTCCACTAAAGACTCTCTTAGATTTGTCTTCTTTCTGTCTAGTTCTTGGGGGTCACCTCAATTACTTACAGTTGCTAGATTATTCTCCGTAGATTCTATTGAAGACGAGATAGCATCCCTAACCTTTCTGAGCAAAAAGTCTTGTGAAAAATGTTTCCGCGTC
Source organism: Candidatus Bandiella woodruffii (assembly GCF_034359465.1). Lineage (NCBI taxonomy): Bacteria > Pseudomonadati > Pseudomonadota > Alphaproteobacteria > Rickettsiales > Candidatus Midichloriaceae > Candidatus Bandiella > Candidatus Bandiella euplotis. Next base: position 356,719 of record NZ_CP110820.1, read on the forward strand.
TTTTCCATTTTTCTATTATCTTTCCTCCATGAAGCTTCTTATACTAACCAGCATTCTACGAAAAATATTTCTTATAAAACTTTTTCCCACTCTTTTACTCTCCTCCGGGATTTGCTTAAGAGATATCTGAATATTTGACAGATACTCCAAACGATGCAACAGTAAAGATGTGAAAGTGCTAACGTTAAACATAAAGGGGGGTTGCGATGCAAACAACAAAACACACGAGAGAATCAATAACCGAATCAAAGGCTATAGAAGCTGGTGCTAAGGGTGAGGTGACAGAACTGACCAGAAAACTGCAGGTGATCTATAAAGCGCAGGACGTGTTGCCGAAGTTGATTGAGGATGCATCGATCCCAGAGCAAAAGATGGACGAATACTACGTCAAGCTGCAGATTATCATGGAGGATAAAACCGCAGATGAGGCGAGGCTGCCGATTGAACTGCAAGATATGTTCAATCCTGCCGGCAAACAAGGAGCAGTGGGCAGAGTGTTGGTACATGGGGTTGCAGGGGTTGGTAAGACGACGTTCTTAAACCACATTGCCTATGAGTGGGGCAAGGGCAGAGTGTTTGGTGATAAGTTTGATTATGTGTTTAAGGTAAGGCTTAAGAGCCTGCTTGATGAGAGTCTGTGCGATGAGCTGGACACCCACGATACTAAAGATAAGCTGGCAGCATTCATCCAACGTTGCATAGAGCAGCAACAGGTGGAGCAGCAGTATAAGGAAGGAGCAACCAGTACCACAACTGATGCCCCAATGTTCACCGATATCAGTATCGCAGAAATAAAAGCAGCAGATAAAACCAGGACAGTGTTGTTACTTGATGGTTATGACGAGATTGAGCATCTGAATAGAGGGACACATGTTGTGCGTGAGCTCCTCAACAAGATTTTTGATTACCCGAATGTGGTGCTGACCTCAAGGCCCAATGCGGTGTCCTCCAGCTTGGAGAATAGGTTTGAGCGTAAGATTGAGAACATCGGGCTTGGATATGACGGGGTGGACCAGTATATAGACAAGTACTTCAGCAAACAGGCTGAGAGCCTGAACGGGGAGATTGATGGGTTTATGAGCACCCATCCAACTGCCACTAAAGTGATGTTGCTAAGGCATTACGAGAAACAGCGTGACGCAAGGAGTGCGGATATCAGAGCGCACCTGGAGAGCGTTGATGGTGGGAGAGATTTGGACGAAAGCCTGGCTGACTTCAAAGTTCACATCACCAAGTACCACCAAGAGCTTAAAGATTCGTTATTTGCGATATATAAGGCTAACCCAATACTGAGAGAAACCCTCACCACCCCAATTAACACTGCGATGATCTGCTTGGTGAGCTCAGACTTGGAGGTGATGGCGAAGTTTAAGGGATATTTCAATACCGGGGAGTTATATGAGGGAGTGGTGGTATGGCTTGGGAAGAGATATTTGCATAAGTTTCAGAAGGACGATTTAGAGGACTTGAACTTTGAGCGCATATTGAATTTGGATGAGCTGAAGGTATTAAAAACTGCAGCGCATGATAAGTTCATCATCAATAAGCTGATGATCCCTGGGAATGACATAGACAGGCTTGCTCACGAGGTGAACAACAAACTTGGAATCAGGCAGTTGAATAAGTTCGGTTTACTTAAAGCAGAGACTGGTAAGATTGGCTTGGCGGTTGAGATGATGCTCTATGGTACTCCTGAGGATGGAGAGATCAAGCCAGGAAAACTATACCTCTATCTGGAAGGCAAACAACTGTGGTATAGCATACTTGGCAGAGCCGGGGTTGAGAGGAACCTGCTTGATGGTGAAGAAAGCTTAAAATCCATACTTGATTCCATCAAAAATGCTATCACCAAGAAACAAAGGCAGCTGGCAGAGCCAGAGTTGCAGGCATTGTCTAAGTTTGGTGCAAGCAAGGGATATGCAGTGTATAGCGATGCGAAGGATGCCAAAAGCCCAAAATTAACCGAGACGGATGAGGTGAAAGAGGCCAAAGACTTAATCCACCGCAATCACTTCTTTATCCACTTAAGCTTCCAGGAGTACCTGACGGCCTATTTACTGAAAGAGAAGTTGATGGGGGATTTAAAACCAGGTGTAACCGAATCAGCCCACAGGGAGGCGATTATGGTAGCGGACTTCATTGCAGAGCATCGGAACGAGGCCAGGTATCTGATGACGCTGAAGTTTCTCTCAGGGTTGGTCACCAAAGAGGAGAGCGAGGTTTTGGTCACCAGGTTCTGGGAAGCGATGACCTGTAATGTGGATGGTGTATTAGAACTTGGGGCTGACAGGAAGGTGACGCTATTGATGCATTTGCTAGCCCAAGCACGGAGGGAGGGAGAGTTAGATGCCAGAATCCCAAACCTTAAGAAGATTGTTGGTTTTATTGACTCTGTCGTACTCAAAGACTTATTGAATTGGGAGGAGACAATTAAGTTGAGTGGCTACTTATCATCAAATATGAAAGACAGCCTGCTGCATATGCTGGAGGGGGATTTGGATTATCCAACTAGCTTACGGGATAAGATTGAGGAGGGGACGTTCTCACCAAAGGCAAAATCTCCACGTACTGCAAAAGAAACAACGGTACCAGAAGTGATTGTGGCAAAGACAAGTGCAGCAATATCGATGGTGGCAGCCCTGTCCAATAAATTTGATGCAAGAAAGATATTTGATTTGCTTAAGACTAAATATTTAGCCGAGGGATGTAACTGGCATATCACCAAAGCTGCCCTCAATGCCATGGCGGAATTTGCAAAGCCCCTCGCCCCACTGCCCAAGGAAGAAGTAATCAGCCTAAACCATCAATTGATTGATAAGTACTTAAACAATAATGATTTAAGAGATGTAGCAGTAAGTACTATGGGGGTTGTTGTTGGATTGAGTAATGATATATCGCAGGTATCAGACAAGATGCTAGACAGACTAATTGCGTTTCTGAGGGATAAGGAGAAGGCAGACTATAGAGTGCTAGATAGTGTCGTCATGAGATTTGTGGTATAATATGAAAGAAAAGATAAATCAGGAGTAAAAATGGATTTAGGGCTACATAGGCATGATATAACAGATAATATGTGGGATTTGATAAAGGATCATTTGCCAGGAAGGGAGGGTACGTGGGGAGGTTTGGCACATAATAACAGAAGATTCATTAACGCAGTATTTTGGATATTAAGAACAGGTTCTCCCTGGAGAGATTTGCCTTCAGAATATGGAGGATGGAAAAATACACATAAAAGATTTTGCAGATGGAGAGACAAAAGGATATGGGAGGCTTTATTGGAGATATTTGTGAAAGAACCTGATATGGAATGGTTAATGATAGACGCAAGTCATAGTAAAGTGCATCCACATGCTTCAGGTGCAAAAGGCGGCAATCAAGATATGAGTCGTACAAAAGGGGGCTCAATACAAAGATTCACCTTGCCGTGGATTCACATGGTATGCCACTCAAAGTTATTATCACAAAAGGCTCAGAAGCTGATTGCAAGCAGGCTGTTAATCTTATTGAAGAGATGAAAGCTGAGTACTTACTAGCCGACAGAGGGTACGATGCTAATTACATAATTGACCATGCCCAAGAATTGGGCATGAGAGTTGTTATTCCTCCTAAAAAGAACAGAATCACCCAGAGAAAATACAATAAAGATTTATATAAAATAAGGCATATTGTAGAAAACACCTTTCTTCATCTTAAAAGATGGAGGGGAATTGCAACCAGATATGCTAAAAATTCAGCTTCTTTCCTTGCCGCAATTCAGATTAGATGCTTATCTCTTTGGCTTAAAATCTCATGACGACATTATCTAGCGATTGACAATATTTTTTTAGAGGGATAATTAGCGAATCTCATGCTGCCATGATAGTAGATAAGTTAATTCCGCTTTTGTGGGATGAAAAGACCCAGTACTATGCAGCAAGAGCAATTGGCGAGATTTTTTTCAGAGAGAAAGGTAGTCAAGCTCAGGCTGTTAGTACGATAGATAAGCTAATCCCGCTTTTGGTGGATGCGGATGGACATGTCGAGTATCATGTAGCAGAAACGATTTGCAGGATTTTTAAAAGTGGAAAAGGTAGTGAAGCTCAAGCTGCCATGATACTAGAGAAGTTGATTCCGCCTTTGGTGGATGAAGATTCTAGTAGGCGCAGTATAGTACAAACAATCGGCGATACTTTTGTAAGAGGTAAAGGCAGTGAATCTCAGGCTGCCATGATACTACATAAGTTGATTCCGCTTTTGGCGGATGAAAAGCTCCAGTATTATGTAGCAGAAACGATTTGCAAGATTTTTTCAATTGGTAAAGGTAGTGAATCTCAGGCTGCCATGGTGCTAGATAAGTTAATTCAGCTTCTCAAGGTTAACTCTTTTGGCATTAAGTTAGTCAGCCAGAGTTTTATAAGTTGGAAAATGAACGATGCTGTTGCCATTAGTGCAATAGAAAAAGGGAGCGTTGAAAGATAAAATAAGGATAAATGTGATGGTTTGATTTAAGGAAGTTTGGACCATGGTCTAAAAAAATTAACAAAAAACTGGTTTCCCCAAGAATTCAAAAGATTTCTTTGAGGTGGGATATGGTAATTTTTAGCTTTTTATTGATTCTGCGAAGCGTGATTTTATGAGCTTAGGCAGTAAGAACCGTTAAACGTTTTAAATTAAAGCAGATAGCATTCATAAATTCAGCAAACTGATTTTTGGCAATTCCTATGTATCGCAATCGTTTATTATCTTGAGAAAACACCCTCTCAAACGGAGCCCTTATGGAAGTATAGTATCGATCAAGGTCAAAATTCTTTTGCTTCATATTGTTTTTCTTGATGGCGCAAAAATGAATACCTCTGCTTTTAGCTGCATTCTTTGCTGGTGCAACACAATACCCTTTGTCAGCATAAACTGCTCCACTATTTGGTAAAACATGCGCAACTCCCTTTGCATCGGTAACATTAGCAGGCGTTATAGCAACCTTGTTGATCATTCCGGATTGAATATCTACGCTTACATGTTTTTCTTATAGCCATACCAAAATTTACTACCACCCTTGCACCCTATTTTGGCTTGTTTATCATGTGCGACTTTAGGCAAGACTTCGTTGTTAAGTTTTTCATATTTTTGTTTTCTGGCTTCATCCCGCTCTTCCCATAAATTAGCTTTGGAGATCAAGTGACTTGCATCAACAAAAGTAAATACCTCGCTCATATATCCTTGAGATTTTAGTTGATCTCTAAAAATGGCAAAGATTTTTGATAACAAATTTGTTCCTATCTTTGAGCGGATTCTACTAAAAACGCTATAATCAGGTGTGGCTTCGGTTAAATCAAAATCACAAAACCACTTGGCTGCAACACTGTCACTCAAATATCTTTCTAGTTCACGATCTGACAAATCTTCCATAAACTGTAACAACAAGCATTTAAATAAACGTAAAACACCATATCCCTTATAATTAGCAGGAGATTCAATTCCCTTCAGCTCTTGCTCTGCTGCCCCAAAATTAAACAGCTCCTTAAATTTGCGATATTGATGCTCACTACCAACCAATTGATCCAAACATACCATTATTATTTGATGCGCTGATGACATTTTTCTCTTCTTTATTCTGTAATCCACTCCACTATACCTTTCTTTATTCCATCTTGCAACACTCCCAGTCAATATCAATTCCTTTCCCCTGTCAAACTTTTTCACCACTTGTTGACCAGAAGCATATCAAACCAAAAGCCATTTGCCACCAAAACAGTCCTTTTTAAAACCAAGCATCCAACTGTTAATCCATTTGAATTAAAATATACTTAAATATTTACAGAAATACGTTAAATACACAATTAATTAGCCATTTTATAGATTAACAAAAAAGTTCTTTTTAAAATCGAGATCATCAACTATATTGCATGAATACAGATCGGGCTGGTTTAATAAGATTCAAGATATTTTTCAAGTCCACAAAATATAATTTTATCTTCTATCTGATATTTTTTATTCCCTGGACATAGCACATAGAGCTCATCTAATTTAAGATCTTCTATCGCTATTCGCATTGATGGTGTAATTTTTGGAGAATCTGTGAATTTGAATTCATATGCTATTCTTTTCCCATGATTTATAGTGAACAAATCTATTTCTGCTTTATTCTGTGTCGACCAAAAGTAACAATCTTGAGACCTAAAGTTATGATGCTTGATAAGCTCTTCTAACGCAAATCCTTCCCAAGAAGCACCTAATTTTAAATGATTGAATAAATCACGATTAGTTCTAATTTGAAGCAGGTTATGTAGTATACCAGAATCTCTAACATAAATCTTAGGTGATTTAATCTGCCTTTTACTAATATTCTCAAACCATGGATAAAGCTGCCTAACCATAAAAGTTGCCACCAATATATCTAGATAATGTCGTACGGTAGTATGAGATATAGATAGTGATTTACCTATATCAGAGGCGTTTAAAATACCCCCATGGTTATTAGCAAGCATCATCCAGAATCTTCTTATGTTCTCCGCTGGTATTTTTATACCTAGATTAGGAATATCTCTTTCTAAAAAAGTTCTTATATAGCTTTCTCTCCAACGATAACTACTGCTATCATTTACGGATAAAAATGACCTCGGAAAACCACCACGAATCCATAACTTTTCTAAATTTTTAACCTCACAATACTGAAACGGTGGTAGTTCAATGTATTCAATTCGTCCTGCTAAGGTTTCAGATGATTGCTTAATTAATTCTTGAGACGCACTACCTAATATTAGATATTGCTGTTTTAAATTGACGACGTCTACAAGAACTCTAAGAACAGGAAACAATTCTTTTACTCTCTGTACTTCGTCAATCACTATTAATCCTTTTAGATTTTCTAATACAGCTTTAGGAGATTTTAATGCAGCCAAGTCATTTGGGTCTTCTAAATCAAAATAATGTATTGGCTTTTCTGTTTTAATTGTATTTATGTATTGCCGTGTTAGAGTGGTTTTTCCAGACTGCCTTGGGCCTAAAATAGCTACAATTGGATTGACCAAAAATCCATCCGAGATCATCTGTAGAAAGTTTTCACGCTTCATATTACATCATGTAAATTGCAAATTACTATTTAAATATACATGGTTATTAAAAGAATACAATAAAATTTATCCTTAGCAATCTACTTCTTCCCTACCCAGTCTGGCAAAGCTAATATACCTCACAAAACTCTGTAAAAAAGCTAGATTACAACTGTTCCTCCTTCAGCAATCATTCCATATCATACATGCTATCTAGTGTACTATTATTGGATTCATTCTCGACATAAAAGTAGCTAGATAAGTAATCCTTATAATCATCAAAATAGTCGCTGAAGTTGGTGGTGATGTAGTCACTTATGATATTGGTGGTCATTTTGGTTATGTAATCAGTGGTAACAATGGTGGAGATGGCGGTTAGCACTTGCTTTGTCAGGAGCATATATGATACTGCACCACCACTTGGCAGATGCATGTGCTTATACGCCACATAGCCAGCTATCATGTCAGCTACATATGGGATAACCATTTCTGCAACCGATTTTGGTTTGCTATTGTCATGATGATACATCTGATAATACTGCAATCCACCGATTGACCCAGCGACTACTGAATCATATATAGCAGACTGTAAACCCAATCCTGGAATCAGCAGCTTAGCCATTCCACCACCCACCAAGCTGAGTACAACTTGTCCACCGACCATTGCCATGATACCAGCATTATTTGTGTATTGATGGATGTTCTCGTATAACTGCAGCCTTGCACCGTAGTTGGCTGTGCCTATTGCAGCTGCTCCGAATGTTTGCACATGGGAAGCATCTGGCAGCAACATCATTCCACCAGCTGCACCTAAAGCAAAGTGTGCCCCAAGCCATGCAACAATGTTTACTTCAGGCATGGTTACGTTAATATGTAACACCTCATGAATAAAGTACTTGATGGTTGGTGTTGATTCCATCACATCGCGCATACTTAACGTCGCCACCGCTGAAGCTGGGATGGTTGATGTAGCTGTTGGATGGCTGGGGATTTCATTCTTAAGCAACAATGGGGCTTTAGATGCTTCTTGAGGGGTGAAAATGGTATCAATAACATACTTTGCACCATATTGATCTGCGGCCTCCATTATGCCCTGTGCCACATCAACATCTTTACCAAGATCAATCAATTGACTGACAGCCTTGTATTTTACCGCTTCTTGCAGCAGTTCTTGGCTGTTGAGCAGTTGATTATCAAACACCAGATCATCAACGCGCAGTACCGTACAGCAGCCCTTAGCGACCACCTTTTGTTGCTCTTCAATTGCATGCCTTATGCGGAACTCAAAGAAATCTTTCTCCTTAAACCTAGTTGCCAAATGCTCTACTGTGCTAAATTGGTGGAACAGGTTTTCGATGAACTCATCCTGAGCATCAACACTGTCGCTTAAATAACTTACAAGCTCCTTATTAAGACGTATCTTACGCGCTAGTAAAGAAGAAAATTCATCCTTTGCTACTCCAAGACCAATACCTTCCTTATGTAATTTTGGGAGTGTTGCCATAAGATAGATAAGATGCTAAAATGAATATAGCGAGCAACAAAGAAAATAGAGATATGAATACAGAGTGTAAAAAATGCAGTAGCAGTAAATACGTTAAGAATGGTAATATTAGGGGTATGCAAAGGTATAAATGCAAAGAGTGTGGATGTAATTTTACAAGCACTAAATTAAGAGGCTGTTCGCCAGAGATGAAGGCTCTGGCAGTGTTATTGTACAGCATGGGAAAAAGTAGCTTTAGATGGCTAGGGAAATTATTTAAAGTAGCTCATACTAGCGTATATAAGTGGATAATACTGTATGCTAAAAAGATACCAAGACCAACAGTGCCGGAAGAATTGAGAGAAGTTGAAATAGATGAGATGTGGCATTTTGTAGATTCAAAAAAAAACAAATTATGGATATGGAAAGCCTATAGTAGGGAGCTCAAGAGAGTTGTTGCCTGGGTGGTTGGTAAGCGTAACGTTACAACCTTTAGAAAATTGTGGAAAATCATAAGTAGAGATAATTGCACTTATTACACAGACGATTGGTCTGTTTATTCAGAGGTTATACCTCGCCATCAACATGTTGTTGGCAAACAACATACACTCTCAATTGAGTCCAATAACTCAAACACAAGGCACAGAATTGCAAGAATGACCAGAAAAACAAAGGTAGTTTCAAAATCTGAAGAAGTTGTCGATCTTACGATTAAGCTCTGGGTACATTTTGAGGATAACAATAATTTCCTAAGTGAGCAGGGCAATTTTATGTCTATCTTTGGCTAACACTCTGCGGGCGTGATACCTGAGGGACATTATTTTATGGCAGGAAGCCATAAGGACAGTTTTGATTCAAGATATGAAAGCATTGGATATGTTAAGGATAGCGATATTATTGGGACTATTTATACAATTTACTGAAAGTTTTGCGAAAGATTTTGGGGTTGTGGGTAAAGTTTATGAGGTAGCGGAGGAGAATATGCTAGAGGTTATTTTGAATAAGCTAATTACAATGAAGGAAAGTGGCGAGATAGAGAGGAGAAATCAGGATATGAGGGAGAAGCTGCTTAGTTATTTAAAGAGACCACATGAGGTGCAAGAGGTAATCGATGCGGTGGAAGAGAGGGAATATTATTATGATCCAAGTTATGTAGTGGAGGAAGATATGGCGGATCAGGAAGGTATGGTGTTTATAAGAAAGGGGAGGGTGGTTAATCCACTGGAGTATATGCCACTTGGACAAAAGCTCATTTTTATTAATGGAGATAATAAAAACCAAGTAGATTGGGCACTTGAAAAATCTAAAAAAGCAACGGCAAAAATAATTTTTACAAAGGGTAATTTACTTGATCTTATGAAAGAAAGCAAAAGAAGACTATATTTTGATCAAGGAGGTGTGCTGGTAAGGAGATTTGGCATCAAGCAAGTACCTGCGGTGGTTGAGCAAGACGAGCTAAGGTTATTGATTAAGGAGGTAGTGATAAAGTGATACAAAGATTAGAAAATCATCTTAATCATGATAGCAGCAACCATGGCAAAATTAGCAAGGAGAATAGGGATAATCCATTTAATCATGTCTACCTTTGCCTCTATTTTATCCATTCTGCCATTGAGTTTAGCTTCAAGATTATCCATTCTGCCATTAAGTTTAACTTCGAGGTTGCTAACCTCATTACGAACAGAAGAAATTTCAGCAGTAAGTTTGGTTTCAAGGTTCTCGACTTTGCTATCAAGTTCAGTGACTTGCTCACGAGTAGCAAGGACAGAGAGATCAAAGTCACGAGAAGCAAGAAGAGATCTAACAAGAGTTTCGGCTTGTTTTTCATCAAATCCAGTAGCTTGAAGTTCTTTAATATATTTATGAGTATCAAAAGTTTTGTAATGCATAACAAATCCGTAAATAGGATTAAATCTCTAAGTGTCAATAATACGATAAGAATACTGAAAATAACAATAATAGCAATATTAATCTTTACAAGTGAGGGAAAAGCAGGATGCACTGGAAGGTTTGTGGACCCGATAGGAGATATATGCTGGGAGTGTTTTTTCCCGGTAACGCTTGGTTCTATAGAGTTAATGGGGGGAGATATGGCAGATACACAGAACCCTAGTTTACCGATATGTTTGTGTCCGAAGCCACCGATTTCTATACCAATACCAGGGATAGCAGGAGGGTTTTGGGAGCCAGTGAGGCTTGTTGATGTAACAAAGCATCCGTTTTGTTTTGTTAACTTGGGGGGAATGGAGATAGATTGGCTCTGTCGCATCTGTAATATGATGCAAAAACTTTCAAATTATTTGTATATTTTTCCATTAAGCAGTTAGTGAAAGAAATTTATCAAAGTCAGAATTATAATTGTCGGTTCTGTCGCATCTGTTGAAACACATAAGAATTTTTGATATTCTGAAAGAAATAGTTGCTGGTAATAATGTTTAAAGTAGACCCAAAATGGCTCTGTCGCATCTGTAATATGATGCAAAAACTTTCAAATTATTTGTATATTTTTCCATTAAGCAGTTAGTGAAAGAAATTTATCAAAGTCAGAATTATAATTGTCATTGTCAGCAAGTTGTCCTTTTTTAATCATGTGCAAGAGCTCTATTCCTGCAATAGTCCTGGCGGCACTTCTAAAGGATTTGAAACCAAGCATCGGTCTAGTTCGTTTCTTTACAAATCTGTGATCGCCTTCTATCCTATTGTTTAGATATTTGTTATGCCTAATTTCTATTTGGTCTTCTTTAGATAATGGCTTATTGATCGAATTCAAAGCAGAAGTATTAGAGCCACTTTTATCTATATTAACCTTTATAGGCTGGCCACTAGATTTAATTGCTTTCCTGAAAAACGCTTTAGCTGCCCTTTTATCTCTTTTTGCTCTTAGCATAAAATCTATGGTATCCCCGTATTTATCAACTGCTCTATACAAATAGACCCATTTACCTTTAACCTTGATATATGTCTCGTCCATTCTCCAGCTGCCGTTGACTGGCTTTTTTCTTTTTCTGAATCTTCCTTCAAGTATTGGCATAAACTTTACTACCCATCTTTGTAGAGTGGCGTGATCTATGTTGAGTCCTCTCAACCCGCCTATCTCTTCTATCTCTCTGTAACTTAAAGAATATCTTCCTTTCATATACAGCGATACCATAATGATTTCTGCGCCATATTCATGGTTCTTAAAATACTTCATTAATTTTGGGTCTACTTTAAACATTATTACCAGCAACTATTTCTTTCAGAATATCAAAAATTCTTATGTGTTTCAACAGATGCGACAGAACCCAATTGAGAGTGTATGTTGTTTGCCAACAACATGTTGATGGCGAGGTATAACCTCTGAATAAACAGACCAATCGTCTGTGTAATAACTGCAATTATCTCTACTTATGATTTTCCACAATTTTCTAAAGGTTGTAACGTTACGCTTACCAACCACCCAGGCAACAACTCTCTTGAGCTCCCTACTATAGGCTTTCCATATCCATAATTTGTTTTTTTGAATCTACAAAATGCCACATCTCATCTATTTCAACTTCTCTCAATTCTTCCGGCACTGTTGGTCTTGGTATCTTTTTAGCATACAGTATTATCCACTTATATACGCTAGTATGAGCTACTTTAAATAATTTCCCTAGCCATCTAAAGCTACTTTTTCCCATGCTGTACAATAACACTGCCAGAGCCTTCATCTCTGGCGAACAGCCTCTTAATTTAGTGTTTGTAAAATTACATCCACACTCTTTGCATTTATACCTTTGCATACCCCTAATATTACCATTCTTAACGTATTTACTGCTACTGCATTTTTTACACTCTGTATTCATATCTCTATTTTCTTTGTTGCTCGCTATATTTATTTTAGCATCTTATCTATCTTATGGCAACACTCCCTGTAATTAGACACCCTCACTCTTTCATAGTTTTAAGACAAGGTAATCACTTCCATCTATTATGGAACCAAAACCATTGATTCGGCGATTCTTTGACCCAATTTTCTAAAACACCATTTATTTTAGTCATTATACTCAATTTTGTATCTTTAGGTGTAATTACTAAAGGTTTGTAGAACTTTGCATAGTATCTGGTATCTCCGGTTCTTATTATTTTAGCCATCACGATTGGTACCTGATATTTTAGAGCTAAAGTTGCAGGCAGTGCCGTTGTCATAGCTTTCTTTTTAAAAAACGGGACTGCGATACCGTCGCTTATTTTTTGGTCAACCATCAGCCCAACAGTTTTGTTTTTTTTAAGGTCCCTTACAATCTCTCTTACCCCTGGCACTCCGGTTGCTATAAGTGAAACATCGAATGAATCACGTAATTTATTGATCAATCTGTTAGCATAAGGGTTATTGGATGGTCTATATACCAAACTTAAGTCTAAATTATGTTCCTTTGCAAGCCTGCTTATCAGTTCCCAATTACCTATATGAGCTGAGATAAGCAAGGCTTTGGATGATGGGATATTTTCTGGGTTTATAATTTGGACTCGGTCGAAGAACTCTTCTTTCGGCATTTTATGCCAGTGGGGTAGCTCTCCAATTATTGACCCAAAATGTTGCCATGTGTCCAGAATTAATTTCTTTCTATGCTCGGTGTCTATGTTTGGAAAGCATAACTGTATGTTCTTCTCCATCACCATATTTTCTTTCAGAATAGTACCAATGAATCTTAATAAGCGTCCACCAAGTGCTGAAGATGTTTCTATTCTAAAGGACTTGAATAAGAAATAAAAAAAGTATATGAAAAAAGCTTCTACCAAATACCGGACTCTTTTTTGCCAAGATAACGACATGGTCTAAAGATGATATTTATCGTTTTGAACCAATTGACCCAATGGCTTGCCCGCAAGTATATGTACGTGAAAATGTTCCACAGTTTGCATGGCGTTTTTTCCATGGTTGGTTATTAGTCTGTACCCATCTTTTGCAATACCCAATTGCTGAGCGCTTTTTTGTATTGATAAGAAGAACCCCCTGATTTGTTCATCTGTTGCTTTTTGAGAAAAATCATCAAATGAAACAAATTCGCCCTTGGGAATCGCTACAAGATGAACAGGTGCGCAAGGATTAACGTCATGAAAAATTAACGAATAGTGGTCCTCATACACAGTCTTGCAAGGAAGCTCTTTCCTCAAAATTTTAGCAAAAATATTGTTTTTATCGTACATTTTTAATCCCAATGATGCCAAGAATAAGAGGGAGTATTCTGTTGCCCGGCACTCCCAAAACCGCGCTAAAATAACTTATGCCTTAAGCAGCTAGTGCGACAGGACGGAAGTTATCATTAGCAGGAACAAACTTTGTGTTTGCAACTATAATATGATCTTTTATAGGAATCACCCTAGGTAAAACTACTCCTTTGAATGACTGTCGATACTAATTTCGTCCCCGTAAATAATCATTTTGGTGGAGACGTCGGGCACTGCCCCCGAGTCCAAATCATCTATTACAAATAGACTTTATTACCATAGCTATGAAGCATCCTGATTGTAGCAAATTTTTGCATTTTGAGCAAATAATTTTATGATGCTAATCATTCATATTCTTAGCTCTTTTTAAACAAAGCTATCTGTCTTCTATAAAATTTCCAACTTTTATTTTACGAGAGGTATACAATATTTGGAAATTAGATTGACTATAATTGTTTCTCCAATAGACTCCTTTCTTTATGTTTTATATTATACAGAGCACATTTTGAAAAATACAGGTTAATCATGAGTAAAAATAAGATGTTTGTTTGCCAAAATTGCGGGACGGTTTTTCAGAAATGGCAGGGCAAATGCGATGAGTGTGGCACATGGAGCAGTATAACAGAAGAAATACTGGATTCTCAAATCTCCAAGAAAATCTCCAGAAAAGACATCATTAGTCTATCCGAATTGAGTAATTTAAGTGACATCAGTGTGGATTTCTCACGTATAGACACTAATATTACTGAGGTTAACAGGCTGTTAGGGGGCGGGTTGGTTAGTAGCTCTGCCATATTGATTGCTGGAGACCCGGGCATAGGTAAATCAACGTTAATATTAGAGTTATGTAACAAACTTGCCAATCAAGATTTTACAACTATCTATATCAGTGGTGAAGAAGCGTTATCACAGATAAAGCTACGTGCTGAAAGACTAGGGGTGCTAAATAAGCATATACACATCGCTAATACCACTTCTCTTGAACACTTGTTGGCTATGGTTGGTAAAATCAAACCCTTACTACTGGTGATTGATTCAGTACAGACACTTTATTTTGAAAAACTTGATTCCCCCCCTGGGACAATAAGCCAAATACGTATATGTACCCATGAGTTAATTCAGGTTTGTAAAAAAAATAACGTTACTCTCATCCTTATAGGACATATAACCAAAGAGGGGCAAATTGCTGGTCCTAAGGTTTTGGAGCATATGGTAGATGTTGTTCTTTCCTTTGAAGGCGAAAATACTCAGCAATTCAGGATCATTAGAGCAACAAAAAATCGTTATGGTTCAACCAATGAAATAGCTCTGTTTGAGATGAGCTCTAAAGGTTTACATGAAGTGACAAATCCGTCTGAAATATTTTTGCCACAGGAGAAAGATGGGGTTGATAAGCAAGGTTCTTGCATTTTTGCAAGCATAGAGGGGACAAGAACTATTTTGCTTGAGGTGCAAGCCCTGGTGGTGCCAAGTTTTCTTCCAACGCCAAGACGGGCAACAATTGGATGGGATTATAACAGACTTGCAATGCTTATTGCCGTGCTGAACGCCAAGATGAATATTAACTTAATGAATAAGGAGATTTACTTGAACATTGTTGGTGGTCTTAAAGTAAATGAAACTGCTGCAGATTTGGCTGTTGTTGCATCATTGATTTCTGCGAACAAGAATATATCGATCCCAAGGGATATGATATTTTTTGGAGAAGTTGGTTTGTCAGGCGAGGTAAGGCAGGTTAATAATACAGAAAACAGACTTATAGAAGCTAGTAAATTAGGATTTAAAAAAGCCATTATCCCATCTCAAAGAAAAAAGTTTTCTTGCAATATGGAAATAATTGAGTTAAAGCACATAAATGAACTCAAGAAAGTTTTGATCTAAAATTAGAAGCCAGAAATATGGATTTTAGTGCAATGAATTATGTTGACTATACGGTAGTTGTGGTCATTGCTATATCTGGGGTTTTTGGGTTATATCGTGGGTTTATCACTTCTGCTGTTAGTCTATTGGGGTGGGTATTGGCCATTGTTCTAACTTACCAACTTTACCCCCAGGCTGAAGTTTATTTGTCCGAACACATAAAGTCCAAAGCATTAGTCGTAATAGTTGCCTCTGGTGGGCTGCTGATTGCTTTGCTTATAATTTTTGGAATAATCAACTCCGTGCTTTACAAATTGATTGGTGATTTAAAGAAAAGTCTTATTGACAGAGCAGTTGGTCTGTTGTTTGGCTTGGCCAGGGGTTTTTTCATATTATCATTTTTATTCTTATGTTTTTCCATTAGTTTAAAATTACTTATTGGCAAAAAAGAAGAATTGGTTGAACAGGATTATCCTAAAGCGATTATTGGTGCAACTAGTTTTAAGTTGATGGAAAATGGGGCTTTAGCTCTAAAAACATTTTTGCCAGAATCCATAAATGAGAGATTTGCAAAATTGTATGATGGTGCCGACAAAAAAGAGGTAGATAAGAGGTTTATTGATAACGCGATAGATAAACTAACCGAGTTTACATCTGATGAAGAGATAAAAAACATCAACATCATGCGCCAAGATTTATCCTCAACTGAATCTGAAGAAATGATAGATATTAAAACACTCAGATATTTATTTGACAACTATAAGAAAAAGTTAAAAGACGGAAGTGTAAAGAGTGAGGTGTTCACTCCTAAGGAGATGCAGAAAATTGAATCAATTGTGAACGGCGTTTCAACTGGCTCATTAAAGTGAGGCTTAACAAAGTTTTTATTTTAACTTGTATTAGATAGTGTCGTCATGAGATTTGTGGTATAATATGAAAGAAAAGATAAATCAGGAGTAAAAATGGATTTAGGGCTACATAGGCATGATATAACAGATAATATGTGGGATTTGATAAAGGATCATTTGCCAGGAAGGGAGGGTACGTGGGGAGGTTTGGCACATAATAACAGAAGATTCATTAACGCAGTATTTTGGATATTAAGAACAGGTTCTCCCTGGAGAGATTTGCCTTCAGAATATGGAGGATGGAAAAATACACATAAAAGATTTTGCAGATGGAGAGACAAAAGGATATGGGAGGCTTTATTGGAGATATTTGTGAAAGAACCTGATATGGAATGGTTAATGATAGACGCAAGTCATAGTAAAGTGCATCCACATGCTTCAGGTGCAAAAGGCGGGGCTCTGTCGCATCTGTAATATGATGCAAAAACTTTCAAATTATTTGTATATTTTTCCATTAAGCAGTTAGTGAAAGAAATTTATCAAAGTCAGAATTATAATTGTCATTGTCAGCAAGTTGTCCTTTTTTAATCATGTGCAAGAGCTCTATTCCTGCAATAGTCCTGGCGGCACTTCTAAAGGATTTGAAACCAAGCATCGGTCTAGTTCGTTTCTTTACAAATCTGTGATCGCCTTCTATCCTATTGTTTAGATATTTGTTATGCCTAATTTCTATTTGGTCTTCTTTAGATAATGGCTTATTGATCGAATTCAAAGCAGAAGTATTAGAGCCACTTTTATCTATATTAACCTTTATAGGCTGGCCACTAGATTTAATTGCTTTCCTGAAAAACGCTTTAGCTGCCCTTTTATCTCTTTTTGCTCTTAGCATAAAATCTATGGTATCCCCGTATTTATCAACTGCTCTATACAAATAGACCCATTTACCTTTAACCTTGATATATGTCTCGTCCATTCTCCAGCTGCCGTTGACTGGCTTTTTTCTTTTTCTGAATCTTCCTTCAAGTATTGGCATAAACTTTACTACCCATCTTTGTAGAGTGGCGTGATCTATGTTGAGTCCTCTCAACCCGCCTATCTCTTCTATCTCTCTGTAACTTAAAGAATATCTTCCTTTCATATACAGCGATACCATAATGATTTCTGCGCCATATTCATGGTTCTTAAAATACTTCATTAATTTTGGGTCTACTTTAAACATTATTACCAGCAACTATTTCTTTCAGAATATCAAAAATTCTTATGTGTTTCAACAGATGCGACAGAACCAGAGATGAAAGCTGAGTACTTACTAGCCGACAGAGGGTACGATGTTAATTACATAATTGACCATGCCCAAGAATTGGGCATGAGAGTTGTTATTCCTCCTAAAAAGAACAGAATCACCCAGAGAAAATACAATAAAGATTTATATAAAATAAGGCATATTGTAGAAAACACCTTTCTTCATCTTAAAAGATGGAGGGGAATTGCAACCAGATATGCTAAAAATTCAGCTTCTTTCCTTGCCGCAATTCAGATTAGATGTTTATCTCTTTGGCTTAAAATCTCATGACGACATTATCTAGTAGAATAACGTTAAGCCAAACAAATGACCAAGGTTGGTTTAAGAAGTTTTTATGCTGGTGCTGCGCTTCGGATAATGAAGCTAATGAGGATAATCTTAAAGGTGTTTTATCAAGTGAGAAAAAATATTGGTTCTGTCGCATCTGTTGAAACACATAAGAATTTTTGATATTCTGAAAGAAATAGTTGCTGGTAATAATGTTTAAAGTAGACCCAAAATTAATGAAGTATTTTAAGAACCATGAATATGGCGCAGAAATCATTATGGTATCGCTGTATATGAAAGGAAGATATTCTTTAAGTTACAGAGAGAGAGAAGAGATAGGCGGGGTTGAGAGGACTCAACATAGATCACGCCACTCTACAAAGATGGGTAGTAAAGTTTATGCCAATACTTGAAGGAAGATTCAGAAAAAGAAAAAAGCCAGTCAACGGCAGCTGGAGAATGGACGAGACATATATCAAGGTTAAAGGTAAATGGGTCTATTTGTATAGAGCAGTTGATAAATACGGGGATACCATAGATTTTATGCTAAGAGCAAAAAGAGATAAAAGGGCAGCTAAAGCGTTTTTCAGGAAAGCAATTAAATCTAGTGGCCAGCCTATAAAGGTTAATATAGATAAAAGTGGCTCTAATACTTCTGCTTTGAATTCGATCAATAAGCCATTATCTAAAGAAGACCAAATAGAAATTAGGCATAACAAATATCTAAACAATAGGATAGAAGGCGATCACAGATTTGTAAAGAAACGAACTAGACCGATGCTTGGTTTCAAATCCTTTAGAAGTGCCGCCAGGACTATTGCAGGAATAGAGCTCTTGCACATGATTAAAAAAGGACAATGCTGACAATGACAATTATAATTCTGACTTTGATAAATTTCTTTCACTAACTGCTTAATGGAAAAATATACAAATAATTTGAAAGTTTTTGCATCATATTACAGATGCGACAGAGCCATATAATTAGGCTCAATTAGTTTATAGCAATCATCTTGTTTCTAAGTCCAATATGTTATGAACCTATACAAGGGGGGGTGGATTCCTAAATAAATATAGATGAAAGTATAGTTCTGCCTAAATTATTAAAAAGTAGTATAATCGATGCTTTAATCATATCTATGACCTTGGAATATCGCCTAGTTCTGCGATTGAATCTTGCAAGATAATGTCGCAATAAAAGACCACTGCGTAATATAAAATCGAAAAATTAGAGAGGAGAAAATGAAAAAAGTGGCCTGGATGAGTTTGCACAATAAAGTGGAAAATTTATAAGATGCAAAAAAGACGTGAAGACCAGCACCATTTTGACATGATAATCTATCTTATGGAAAATATGTTTCGTCACGCATTTGTACGTTCTTCATGCTCATCGAAAATTTATTAGAAGTCGTCATATTTATTGTGGCTATTATTATCATTCATACCATTTTCTTGATTTAAACAATATTCACCTGAGTATTTATCACCCGAATTATTGGCGGTGGATGTGTCATCATAAAAGTCTGATTTATCTGATAACTCATCTATCTCCTTTCCTATATTCAAAATCTTTTCTTCTATCAATTTAATTTCCCTTTGTTTCTCATCTACTATTTTTTGGAACAATCGCAACTCCTGTTTTAAATATTTTGGCTCTGTCGCATCTGTAATATGATGCAAAAACTTTCAAATTATTTGTATATTTTTCCATTAAGCAGTTAGTGAAAGAAATTTATCAAAGTCAGAATTATAATTGTCATTGTCAGCAAGTTGTCCTTTTTTAATCATGTGCAAGAGCTCTATTCCTGCAATAGTCCTGGCGGCACTTCTAAAGGATTTGAAACCAAGCATCGGTCTAGTTCGTTTCTTTACAAATCTGTGATCGCCTTCTATCCTATTGTTTAGATATTTGTTATGCCTAATTTCTATTTGGTCTTCTTTAGATAATGGCTTATTGATCGAATTCAAAGCAGAAGTATTAGAGCCACTTTTATCTATATTAACCTTTATAGGCTGGCCACTAGATTTAATTGCTTTCCTGAAAAACGCTTTAGCTGCCCTTTTATCTCTTTTTGCTCTTAGCATAAAATCTATGGTATCCCCGTATTTATCAACTGCTCTATACAAATAGACCCATTTACCTTTAACCTTGATATATGTCTCGTCCATTCTCCAGCTGCCGTTGACTGGCTTTTTTTTTTTTCTGAATCTTCCTTCAAGTATTGGCATAAACTTTACTACCCATCTTTGTAGAGTGGCGTGATCTATGTTGAGTCCTCTCAACCCGCCTATCTCTTCTATCTCTCTGTAACTTAAAGAATATCTTCCTTTCATATACAGCGATACCATAATGATTTCTGCGCCATATTCATGGTTCTTAAAATACTTCATTAATTTTGGGTCTACTTTAAACATTATTACCAGCAACTATTTCTTTCAGAATATCAAAAATTCTTATGTGTTTCAACAGATGCGACAGAACCATCTAGAGGCGTACGAAAACATTTTATTTTCATTTACTTAGTGTCTACATAATATTATGATTGCCTAATTATTATGTAATTTGCAAATCTATGTTTTCTTCACTGGGAGAGAATTTTACTAAAGTTTTAGAGAAAATTAAGCGTAAAGGAAGTGTTTCTGAGGCAGACATAACAGAAGCTCTTCGTGAAATTAGAATTGCAATGCTGGAGGCTGATGTTGCACTTGATGTTACAAGAGAATTCATCAGTCACATCAAACAAAAAGCATTGGGTGAAAAAGTTTTAAAAAGCATCACTCCTGGACAGATGATTGTAAAAATTGTTCACGACGAGCTGGTGTCAATGCTGAAGGCAGATGACCAAGATATCAACTTAAAAAGTACCCCGCCTGCTGTTATTATGTTAGTTGGCTTGCAGGGGGTTGGAAAAACCACAACATCTGCAAAACTTGCTGTACATCTTAGAAAAAAGTATAAAAAGAAAGTGTTGTTAGTATCGCTAGATACTCAAAGGCCGGCTGCACAGGAACAACTTGAGACGTTAGGAAAACAAGTTTCTATTGATACCTTACCTATTGTAAAGGGAGAAAGCCCTTTGGATATAGCCAAAAGAGCAATGGGTGAAGCTAAAACCAAATATTTCGACGTGGTTATTTTGGATACCGCTGGAAGGCTGCATACGGATCAAGAATTATTGGATGAAATCATCGCTATAAAAGCCTTTGCCAACCCAATTGAGACACTATTAACTGCAGATTCTATGGCAGGGCAAGATGCGGTTAACAGCGCAAAACAATTTAACAACGCGGTAAAATTATCCGGAATAATATTAACAAGAATAGATGCAGATGCAAGAGGTGGTGCTGCACTTAGCATAAAACATATCACCGGATGTCCAATTAAGTTTATTGGACACGGAGAGAAAATCTCAGATTTTGAGCAATTTCACCCAGAAAGAATTGCCTCAAGGATATTAGATATGGGTGATGTAGTAAGCCTGGTTGAAAGAGCTGCTGAAGTGGTGAACCAAGAAGACGCACAAGCACTTGCAAAAAAAATGTCAAAAGGGGATTTTGATATGGAAGATTTGCGCACTCAACTAAAAAATCTGAAGAAAATGGGAGGTATTGCTTCTGTGGTTGCAATGATGCCAGGTTTAAGGGGCATAAAAGACAAAATGGACATGGATAAGCTTGATTCTGCTATATTAGCGAAACAAGAGGCGATCATTAACTCCATGACTAAAAAAGAAAAAAGATTTCCTAAAATACTAGATGCATCAAGAAAAAATAGGATTGCAAAAGGCTCTGGCACCTCTGTACAAGACATAAATAAGCTCTGTAAACAATTCTTTGAAATGCAAACCATGATGAAAAGGATTGGTAAAATGGATGGAAAAAGTTTGAAAAAATTTGGTAATATGTTAAACAATTAATATTAAATTATTTTAAAAGTGGTTATGAATAATACGAGAGACAAAAACAAACTAGAAAAATTATCAGAAGCATTAAAAAATAATTTAAAAAGAAGGAAAGTAAATGCCCAAAAAACCAAGGATAACACGGTGAGCAAAAAAGCTACAAGGCAATTGAAGACCGCTCTGTGTTTTTTTATGGTTTTATTTTTGGTTTCTTGTGTGAAAAAATTGGAGAAAACTGGATATTTACTCCAAAAACACAAATTGGAGTTGGTAAAAATCAACAAAACATCAGAACAAGAACTTATACATATCCTGGGTGAGCCAACCACAAAGTCCAGTTTTGGTACAAAAACCTATTACTACATGGAGCGTCAGTCTGAACAGATGGCATTTTTTGCACCAAAATTAAAGGAGCAACAGGTTGTTGCGATAGAGTTTAATCCAAGAAACATTATTAGCAATATAACCATTTACACCAAGGATGACGCCAAAGTTTTAAGTTATGACGGAACGAAAGAAAATTTCGAAGGCAATAAAATTGGCGCATTAGAGCAAATGGTTGGCAATTTTGGAAAATTCAATTCACAGGCTCAAAAAGGTGCTAAATAATCATCCATTATGATTACTATATTAAGCGATAGTGATTATATTGAATATGCATTAAAAACAGTTGGTATTTATAAAACGCTTGAGATTTCAACAATAAACTGTTTGGATAATAGAGGTGATTTAGAGAGTAGTGTTGTTATAGTTGACGATAAACCTATTGATCTAGAAAGCCTGCCGACTTTCATATTAATTGCTCATCATAAGAATGCTAATTTGCAAAAACCTTTTCATATCTCAGCTCTTATGCAGATGTTAAATCAAAAGCTGGAATCATTAAGCAATTACATTTACCCTGATAACTTTTCGTTCTTTTTTTATAAACGCTTGCTACTCAATAAATATGGACAATCCTCTAACCTAACAGAAAAAGAAGCAAATTTGCTACGCTATTTACTAAAAAATAACAACAGCTTGGTAAGTAAAAGTGTTATTCTTCAAGAAATTTGGCAATATAAGTTTAATACAGAAACAACCACACTTCAAACCCATCTGTATTCCCTAAAATCAAAATTTAAGGACCTACAAATCTGTGATACGATCGAGATCCAGACGGATAAGGTGAAAATCAAAGCATTTTAAACAGTTCGCAACGGCCGTGGGTAAAGCCATTATAACTGAATATGGCGGATGGAGTGGGATTCGAACCCACGGTACGCGTTAACGCACGCCGGTTTTCAAGACCGGTACCTTAAACCGCTCGGTCATCCATCCACTTAGACTATTAACAGATTATTTTTATCTTATCAAGCAACTTTCAATAATCTGTCCCATATATTTAAAATATTTTTAAATGTATGCCTGTATACTCCGATAACTTGAAAAATTGGCGTCGTCATACTTCGGACTTCGCATAACGTTTAGGTACATATGTACGCGCCTCATGCTCATCGCTTGTATTCCTAGCTCTTTTCCAAGTTCTATGTCGTCTATAAATTTGCCAACCCTTGATTTACTAGAGGTATATAGGTTAAAAACTAAGTATCTGACTGACATTTAGAGCAATAAAATGTCGCCCGTTGTTGAAATAACTTGCGCACAATGTGGCCGCCACAAGAAAAACATGGTTTGTTTGCCCTATTATAAACCTGAAAATTATTTTGAAAGTTGCCAAATATACCATTGGGCGCAACATAATCTCTTAAGCTTGAACCTCCCATTTCTATGGCTTTTTCTAGAACTTTTTGAATACTTAATATGATGTTTTTTATCTCTAAATCATCTAAATCCCTAACCTTTTTAAAAGGCGATATTTTTGCTGAATGTAGCGTCTCGTTAGCATAAATATTCCCAACACCAGTTATAATTTTTGCGTTCATTAAAAAGCTTTTTGCCGCTGTGTTTTTATTCTCAGCTTTTGACTTGAGGTACTTCGGAGTAAACTCTTTGGAGAATGGATCGACACCTAAATCTTTAAACAGTGGGTGCATATTAATCTTATCTGATTGTATCAATGTGATTAATCCAAACCTACGTGGATCGTTATAGGTTAAGCTTTTACCGTTGGATAAAATAAAAACAACATGATCATGCTTGTTTTGTTGCATAGTTGGGGAAGAATCTGTCAACAATAATCTGCCAGACATACCCAAATGGATTACAATGTTGTTATGCGTATTTGTGGCAAAAACGATATATTTTGATATTCTATTTACCCCTGTTATCTCAACCCCTAACAAACTCTTCACAAAGTCCGATGGGTAATTTATCCGTAAAGTATAATCGCTTTTGATTATATCTTTGATCTTGCATGGGATAATGGTATTTTTCAATCCTCTGACGATTGTTTCAACCTCTGGAAGTTCTGGCATAACATATTATGTGTAGAGTAATGATTTTCAATTACAAAGACGCTTCACGATACGATATTTCTCAATGCGTACTGAGCCTCCCTCATGTCATTCTGCACCTGTTTTTGTAAACTTTCAATATTTTTTAGCTTTCTCTCAGGCCTGATAAAATGTAGGAATTCAACTTTTAGAATTTGGCCATATATATCTTTTGCAAAGTTGAATATGTGAACCTCTAATAATATCTTATTTTCGTCACTTACCGTTGGCTTTACACCAATGTTCGCCACACCATAAAAATGTATTTCATTTATTATAACTCGCACTAAGTACACACCTCTTAATGGGTATGCATAATTCTCTTTAAGTGGGATATTGGCAGTTTTAAAACCCAAAGTTGTTGCCATTTTTTTTCCACGAATTACTTCTCCGCAAATTGCGTAGTTCTCACCTAACAGTTGATTTGCTGTTTCAACCAAACCCATCGCAAGAAGTTCCCTGATTTTGGATGAAGACACTTCAATACCCATATATAAGAATTTCTCTACTATATGATATAAAAACCCGTATTTTTTAGAAGCGTCCATAAGTGTGTTGACATCGCCTAGCTTTTTATTACCAAAGGAAAAATTATAGCCAGTCACCACGCCTTTTATCTGAAACTTTTCGATAAGGATTTTTTTGATAAATTCATCATGATTCAACCTCATCAAATCCAGATCAAAATCCAAAATAAAAAGATGTGATAACGGTAACTTTTTCAATAAGTCTATTTTTTGTTGTGCGGGGTATATAGGCTGTTTAGCATTTTTTGGGTCAATTATATTGCTTGGATGCGGAGAAAATGTCAAAACCGCAGCCAACCAGCCATTACGTTTGGCAATCTCAATGCAGCTATTAATTACATCCCGATGACCAATATGTATCCCATCAAAATTACCAATAGCCAAAACCAAATTTTTTGGTATGTCAAAAGATTCTAACTTGCCCTCACAAATAATCATTCAAGCCCCAGTTCTAACTCTTTATCGGCAATGGATAGCCCCATGTGCTTTAAACATAAATTTGTAAGAATTCTTCCTCTTGGGGTTCTGTTGATAAACCCAATTTGCAACAGATATGGTTCAACTGTGTCTTCAATTGTATCTTTCTCCTCAGAAAGTGCAGCAGCCAGTGTGTCTATCCCAACAGGGCCGCCATTGTAACTGTTGGATATAAAGTTGATATATTTATAGTCCAAAGTGTCCAGTCCGATCGAATCAATGTGTAGATTACGCAATGAAGATTTTACCAGATCTATGTTAATACAATCTTTATTGGCAAAATTTGCATAATCTCTTATTCTGCGCAGCAATTTTACCGCAATTCTTGGTGTACCTCTCGAGCATTTAGCAATCTCTTTAGCAGCTTCTTCGGAGATGTTAATGTCAAAAATTTTAGCTGCCCTTTTGATTACATATTCCAGTTCATTTTGACTATAAAAATCAAGTTGGAATGTAATGCCAAATCTGTCACGAAGAGGGTTTGTGAGAAGACCAAGTCTTGTGGTTGCCCCAATTAGCGTGAATTTCGGAAGGTTAATTTTTACAGTGCGCGCCGCAGGTCCGTCGCCGATTATCAAATCAATATAAAAGTCTTCCATGGCTGGATATAACACCTCTTCCACTGAGGAAGCCATTCTATGGATTTCGTCAATAAATAACACATCATTTTCTTCAAGGTTGGTAAGTACCGCTGCCAACTCTCTCGTCTTGCTCAACATCGGACCAGAGGTGATTTTGATGTTCGCATTCACTTCTTTTGCAATAATTTGCGCAAGCGTTGTTTTACCAAGTCCTGGCGGCCCATGAAAAAGCACATGATCGAGCGTTTCTTCTCTGTATTTTGCCGCGCCTATAAAAACTGTCAGATTTTCAACGATTTTTTTCTGCCCAATAAACTCACCCAATTGGCTTGGGCGGATGTGAGTCTCGTTTCCATCATCTTTGATGAAATTCTTTCTGATAATATCATTACCGGGGATTTGCATATATTTAGCTCTGACGTTCCAACTTACCTTCGTTCAAAACATAAATCTTATCCGCCTTTTTCGCAACATTTACATCGTGTGTGACAGTAATTGTTGTTATGTTATGCTCTTTTGAGATGCTTTCCAATATTTTTGCAACATTAACGGTGTTTTCAGTATCAAGATTACCAGTTGGTTCGTCGGCTAAAATTAATTTTGGATTATTAATAAGGCTTCTTGCTATCGCAACCCTTTGTTGTTCACCACCAGATAATTGTGATGGATAATTATTATATCTATGGCTTATGTTAAGCTTAGTGAATAAAAGTTGAGCCTTTTCCATCGCCTCTTTCTTTTTTATTCCCAGTATCTCCTGGGCAAACAAAACATTTTCAAGCGCTGTAAAATCTGGTAACAAATTGTATGACTGAAACACAAAACCTAACAACTCCCTTCTAAGCGCAGTTTGTTTACTCTCGGATATTAAACCACATTCGGTACCATCAATAACTATTGACCCACTGCTTGGATTATCAAGCAACCCTATAATCTTTAGTAACGTACTTTTGCCAGAGCCAGAAGGCCCAACAATTGCAATACCCTCCCCTTTTGCGACTTCCAAATTAATATCACTTAGTATCTGTTGTTTTGTTTTATCAAAACAATAGTGCTTACTTATATTTTTTAAGGATATAAAGCTCACTACACAACCACTATGAACTAACTGCTCAACTTCTTTTCGTGGAATTCAACGTGTTTACGTACGACTGGATCATACTTCGTAAAAGCCAATTTTTCCTTTAATTTTTTAGGATTCCTTTTCTTTACAAGAAAATACCCTGTATCTGCGCTACTTACAAGTTTAACTAGAATAGTATTTTTCTTAGCCATTGTTTTCTTTTTCGTTAATTTGATTTACAAAAGGAGTATAGCTGATATTTTTTAATTCTCAACTTTTAACATCTCCCAATATTTATTATATATCGCGATGTTCTCCTCAAGGTCATCATGAATAATGCTATTCCTTATTGTCTTTTCATTTGGAAACATCACCTCATTGTTTTGAAGCATTGGATTAACCAGTTTTTTTGCCGCGCTATTAGGCATACTAAGCCCTAAATTTTCTATGATTTCTTTGGCAACATCAGGCCTTTGCACAAAATTAATAAATTTATATGCGTTCTCTTTATTTTTGGCATTTTTAAGTATAACCATCGTATCCATAGAAAAAATCGCTCCTTCCTTCGGATAAATAAATTGAAGATTATTATCTTCTATTATGGATTGATATGCATCGATGTTCCAACTCATACCTATTATCACCTCCTCACTCAGAAAACTTGATTTCATTGAATCAGATAAAAAAAGTTTAACATTTGGAAGCAATGTGCGCAATTTCTGGTATGCAGCCTTAATTTCGGTTTCGTTTATAGAATTAACATTGTATCCCAGCAAATTTAATCCTATGTGAAAAACTTCTCTAATATCATCTATAAGCAATATCTTACGTTTATATTGTGGCTCAAATAAATTATGCCAACTATCAATCTTTTCCTGAATGTATTTTTTATTATACAAAATCCCCGTCAAAGACATAGAGTAAGGTATGCTAAATTTATTGGCAGGATCAAAACTCAAATTCAAAACATCTTTGTTAATGAATTGAAAATTTGGGATTTTGGATTTGTCCAATTCCTCAAGCAGTCTGTATTTTGCCATTTTTTGTATAAAATATGAGGACGGAAAAACAATGTCGTAACTTGATTGATTGCCTAATAACTTGATTTTTGCGTACATAGTCTCGTTATTTTCATAAAACGACATTAGAACTTTTATACCAGTTTCTTTTGTGAATTTCTGGACTACTTCGTCAGGAATAATATTTGACCAAGTGTAGATATATAAATGGTTAGAAGATGAAGAATATGCTTTTACAGAAGTAAAGCTCAGTACTATTATCAAAAACAACATCCGTATCATAGTTTTTTCCTGATCAAAGTTTGTGATATTATTATGAAGATCACTGACAATACAAGCATCGATGCACAAACTGCGTTTACTTCTGGCTTTATGCCCAATTTTGCCAATGAATAAATGATAAGCGGCAAAATTTCGTAATCTGGAGCGCTTACAAAATAACTAACAACAACATCATCCAAAGATAAAGTAAAGGCAATTAAATATGCAGATACTAGATTAGGGAATATAATTGGGAGAATAATTTTTGAGAACACTTCGTAATCGCTTGCCCCTAAATCTTTTCCTGCTTCAATTATATTTCTATCAAGCCCTTGAAAGCCTATGAATATAGTTATGATGGCAAATGGTAAGGCTAAAGATATATGCGCAATTAATAAAGTAACATAACCAAGTTTTATGTGGAAAAT
This sequence comes from Candidatus Bandiella woodruffii, assembly GCF_034359465.1. NCBI lineage: Bacteria > Pseudomonadati > Pseudomonadota > Alphaproteobacteria > Rickettsiales > Candidatus Midichloriaceae > Candidatus Bandiella > Candidatus Bandiella euplotis. Next base: position 385,394 of record NZ_CP110820.1, read on the forward strand.
AATAAATAAAAGTAGCAGGCTAATACCCAAAATGATGTCGGGAAACATCACCATTGTTTGCACAAAAAAATAAACAATCCTCCGCCCTGGATACTGATATCTGTAAAAACTGAAAGCAGATATCGTAGCAATAACTGTAACACAAAAGGCAGACGAAAATGCCAAAATTAAAGAGTTTTTTAAAGCACTCATCAAGGCAAAATTCTCTAGTGCCCTTTGATACCACATCAAAGTAAACCCCTCCCACTTAACACTGTAAACAGACAAGTTGAAGGAATTGGCGACAAGCATTGCAATTGGAAAATACAAAACCAAAAGAAAAATTGTAATATATGTTAGTTTTAGCGTTCTGTTCATCGATTCCCAGCGTAAGAACTAAGTTTATAATTTTCTTTTTGTAACATAATCCAAAAAATCACAATAAAATAAAGCAGCACACTTATGGCACCGCCCAAATTCCAATTATCAAGTAACAAGAACTGGTTTTTAATTATATTCCCTATAAGCACAGTTTTGGAACCACCAAGTAAATCCGATAAATAAAACATTCCTAATGATGACAACAACACCATTGAACATCCGGAAACAACACCTGTATAACTTAATGGCAAAAGAATTTTTGAAAATATCCTAAGCTTAGAAGCACCCAAGTCTTTCGCAGCTTCAATTAATGCCGGATCAATTTTTCGCAGTGATAGATAAATTGGGATTATCATAAATGGAATCAATGTATAAACAAAGCCAAATATAACAGCACCCCAATCATATAACATATTTAAAGGCGTATCTATTATACCTATATACAATAGGATATTATTCAAAAGCCCATGTAGCTTCAATATAAATATTATGGAATATGTCCTGATTAAGGAACTTGTCCAGAATGGGATTATTATTGCAATCAGTAGTATTGATTTTATTGCGTTGCTTTTCTCCATGTATATGAAATACGCAAATGGATAACCAAAAAGAAGACAAAAAAGAACTGTAACAACACCTATTGCCATGGAATTGATGTATACTCTCAGAAATATTGGAGAAAAAGCCTGAGCGAAATTTGCCAAAGTGAAATTAAAATTAAGTAGGTGCTCTGGGTCTCTTTGTGTAAAACTTATTAATACTATAAGCAAATTTGGCAGTATAGTTGTGATGCACAGAAAAAAAAGGGTATTAAAAACGATGATTTTTCTGAATATAAAATTACTTTTCATCCTTTAAAATCACCTCCCAGCCCTCTATCCAACTTATTGTTACATTTTCACCAATCTTATAGTCAAAATATGCATCATCTTCATCAAAAAATTCACTTACTTTTATGACCTTACCATTTTTTAAAATAACTGTGGAGTCAAGTGTTGCGCCCTTATATGTTGTGTCTTCAACTTTGCCGATCAACACGTTATTTAAGGTTTTTGAATCTTTTATTGTTTCTGTCCTTAAGTCTTCTGGTCTAAACAAAACTTTCAATTTTTCTTTTGCTTTATACCCCTTCTTGTTTTTAATTATATAGACAATTTCATCTTCTATTAATAGCTCTGCTTGATCCTTTTTCACAGCGAGCACTTCGGCGTCAAATACATTTATTTCCCCAACAAATTGCGCTACAAATAAATTGGTGGGGGATTCATACACATCTCTTGGCGTGCCAATTTGTTCAATCTGACCATCGCCCATTACTATAACTTTATCAGCGACTGAAAGGGCCTCTTCTTGATCATGCGTTACCAAAATAAAAGTTATACCCAAACTTTTTTGTAGCTGCTTCAATTCTATTTGCATTTTTTGACGAAGCTTTTTATCCAGTGCACTAAGTGGTTCATCAAGCAGTAGTATATGAGGTTTTTTGATAACAGCCCTAGCAATCGCAACTCTTTGCTTTTGTCCGCCTGAAAGCTGGTTTGGCATTCTAAGTAAAAGCTTATCTAAGCCTACCTTTTCAGCTATTTTCTTTACCTCTTTGTCGATGTATGCATCATCTTCACCTTCAACCCGTAGACCAAACGCTATATTTTCATATACGTTCATATGTGGAAACAATGCGTAATTTTGAAACACCGTATTTACTTTCCTGTTAGAAGGCGTAACATCATTTACTCTTGTTTTTTTTATATAAATATCCCCCAAATCTGGAGTTTCAAACCCACCGATTAGTCTTAAAAGTGTTGTTTTACCACATCCAGAAGGTCCAAGTATAGATATAAATTCTCCGTTATTGATAGAGAAAGTTATATCGGATATTATATCCTCTCCTTGGAACTTTTTACATACGTTCTTTAGTTCTAAAATCAGGAAGTTCTTTTTCAATTTTTTAATATCCTCCAACAATTAAAATTTTATGCTGTATTACTCTAAAAAAACCGGCTCAATTACCGTAAAATTTTAGTAAAAAAGCATTATAAACGTCTTGTGTTAATTATCAAAGAAAATATCATCACATCTTAAAATCTACGGAAAACTAAATACTCTAAATATGTATACTTTTACCAAAAGCATTTAAAGCAGACTCATGTATCCCTTCAGAGATAGTTGGATGTGGGAAGATTGCAGTCATTAGATCCAATTCAGTGCACTCAAGATGTTTTGCAAGCACGAGACCGAATATCATTTCTGTAACCTCAGGCCCAACCATATGCGCTCCTAACAGTTCTCCTGTTTTTTTATAAAATATTGTTTTTATAAATCCACCACTATCCCCAAGCGCCAACGCTTTGCCGTTTGCAAACAATGGGAAGTTTCCAACTTTGACCGCATCTTTGCCATATTTAAGCTCAGCTTTTTCTTGTGTCAACCCAACACTTGCAACTTGTGGATGGCAGTAAGTGCAGCTTGGGATGTTGAGTGGATTGATTGCTTTTGGTTTTTCCCCGACAATCGTTTTAGCACATATAACCCCTTCCATACTTGCCTTATGAGCAAGCCATGGGGGAGAAGTAACATCTCCTATAGCATATATCCCCTTTTGGTTGGTTTCTAAAAATTCGTTAGTCAGTATGTATTTTTGCTCAGAAATTTTAACGCCGACATTTTCAAGACCAATATCTTCAATATTGGCGCAAACTCCAACAGCTGAGATAACTGAATCGAACGATTCTTTTATGAGTTTATCTCCCTTTTTAATCTCAAATTCAATATCATTTTTGCGAATAGAAAACATCTTGATCTCCGAAGATGTCAGAACCTTAATTCCATGTTTCTCAAAAGCTTTTTGAACAAATTGGGAGACCTCTAAGTCTTCGTGCATCATAATTCTATCAGCAACTTCAAGGATGGTCACATCCGATCCAAGAGCATTGTAAAAGCTTGCAAATTCCACGCCTATTGCACCACTACCAATGACCAATAACTTTTTTGGCATTTTTTTAGGTAGCAAGGCCTGCTTATACCCCATTATCATATCACTATCTTCTGGAGACAGGCCTTTAATAAACTTAGGCCTTGCACCAGTTGCTATAACCACGTTTTTTGCTGTAACATTTAAGGCCTTGCCATCTTGCTGCGTTACTGTTAAGCAACTTTTATTAAGAAACTTTCCATGGCCATTAATCACCTCTATGTTATGCTTTTTTAATAGGTGGTTGATCCCTGAAGATAATTTGCTTGCTACTTCTCTTGACCTAGCGATCACTTTCTCAAAATCCACTTTATATTCTTTGCAAACAATGCCAAATTCTGACGCATTTTTGATATACTCAACAATTTCAGCGGTACGAAGCAGTGCCTTTGTTGGTATACACCCCCAATTCAGACATATCCCACCTAAATGAGCTTTTTCAACAACAGCCACCTTCAACCCCAGTTGAGAAGCTTTTATTGCTGAAACATAGCCACCTGGCCCTGAGCCTAGTATCACAACATCGTAATCAAATTTTTGCATAACCAACCATTCACTAATAACAAATCATTAACGAAGGAGTTTCTATTAATTCCTTCAGTGTGTTTAAAAACATCGCAGCTGTTGCACCATCCACAACCCTATGATCGCATGATAGAGATATATTCATAACATGCCTCATCTCCAATTGATCATTTTTATTATACATAGCGACTTTTCTTGTTGCACCTACTGCCATAATGCAAGATTGGGGTGGATTGATGATTGCGTAAAACGACTTGATTGAATACATACCAAGATTTGATATGGTGAAACCACCTCCTTGATATTCCTCTGGTTTAAGTCTTTGTGATTTAGCCTTTTTTGCTAGTTCCTTTACCTCTGCCGATATTTGCAAGATGTTTTTGCGATTGGCATTTTTTACAATTGGGGTCATCAAACCATCATCAATTGCAACCGCAACACAGATATCAACGTCATTGTATTGTATAATGACATCCTTCTGCCATGAAGAATTAACTTTTGGGTGTCTAGCAAGTGACAACGCCGCAGCTTTGACCAAAAAATCGTTAATAGAGATTTTATATTCGGGCTTTGAATCTTCACCTAACTTAGCACCAGCATTAATTTCTGTTCTAAATTCCAAAAGCTTGTCAACAACGCACTCAATCTCCAGATAAAAATGAGGAACTTGTTGCTTAGACTCAACAAGTCTGTCCGCAATCACTTGCCTGATCCCAGTGATTGGGATTGTTGTTACACCACCATTTTCGTTGAGCAGTGGTTGCCCTATACAACCTTCAACGTCTGACTTTACAATTCTTCCATTTGGTCCAGAACCGGTTATATTGTGTAAGTTGATATTTTCTTGAGAAGCAATTCTTCTTGCCAAAGGAGTTGCAAAAATTCTTTCAGCAACACTTTCTTTTTGATCAGGCCCAGAATATTTTTCCGTTTTTATATCCTCAACTACAATTTCTTTAACATGACTTTTAACAATTATTTCTTGCCCTTCTTTTATGGCAGTTTCGATGTCCTCACCCTCTTCTGCTAAAATTGCAATCACATCACCCACCTTCACATTTTTCGCACCTGCGGTGATCATGATCTTTGCGAGGGTACCCTCGTCCACCGCGTCAACTTCCATGATAGCTTTATCGGTTTCAATTTCGGCAATAACCTCCCCTGCCGCCACTTTATCTCCTTCTTTTTTAAGCCACTTTGCCAAATTCCCTTCTTTCATCGTGGGGGACAAAGCAGGCATCAGAATTTTTATTGCCATGTGCTTTTTGTAACGCTTTCTATGTTTTATTTCATAGCTATCATCATATGAATAAATCCCTTAATTACAATATATTTCTAATTTATAGCTTGAAGCGCATAAATTCTGCATTTTATAGTGAAACACCTTGGCGATTGGAGATTGTAACGCTTAATTTTTGGTGCTTTGAATATCTGATATCTGTGTTTAATGTACAAGAACGATAATCATTTTGCATGGTTTCTAAATTAAACTCCACACCAAGCTCAATTGCTAACTCCACTACCTCCATTGAATCTATGCAATATTGCAAAGGGCTTTTTTCAACGTTTTTATATATTGAGTCAATAACGCGGTATCTTTTTTTTCCCAACCAAACATCGTACGTATGGTGTTTTTAAAATTTTCCCAATCTGTATATTCCTCCATACTTTTTTCTCTTGACACTATCCATGCATCGTTGGATTCTAAGCTTGCTTTAAGCAAATCCGTTCTATCCTTATTCAATGCAAAAGCAATGGGAGATATATGTACATTATTATGAGTATAGCTTAGTTTAAATCGTTTGAGTTTCTCCCGTCTTTTAGTCTTTTCATATACTTCCCCATTTTCATTAGACCTGCATCTATTGAACATTCCGCCTCTCCATTAGTTTGCATTATTCTAGTTAAAATTGTATAGCTTTGCGTGAACTAGATAATGTCGTCATGAGATTTTAAGCCAAAGAGATAAGCATCTAATCTGAATTGCGGCAAGGAAAGAAGCTGAATTTTTAGCATATCTGGTTGCAATTCCCCTCCATCTTTTAAGATGAAGAAAGGTGTTTTCTACAATATGCCTTATTTTGTATAAATCTTTATCGTATTTTCTCTGGGTGATTCTGTTCTTTTTAGGAGGAATAACAACGCTCATGCCCAATTCTTGGGCATGGTCAATTATGTAATTAGCATCGTACCCTCTGTCGGCTAGTAAGTACTCAGCTTTCATCTCTTCAATAAGATTAACAGCCTGCTTGCAATCAGCTTCTGAGCCTTTTGTGATAATAACTTTGAGTGGCATACCATGTGAATCCACGGCAAGGTGAATCTTTGTATTGAGCCCCCTTTTGTACGACTCATATCTTGATTGCCGCCTTTGGTTCTGTCGCATCTGTTGAAACACATAAGAATTTTTGATATTCTGAAAGAAATAGTTGCTGGTAATAATGTTTAAAGTAGACCCAAAATTAATGAAGTATTTTAAGAACCATGAATATGGCGCAGAAATCATTATGGTATCGCTGTATATGAAAGGAAGATATTCTTTAAGTTACAGAGAGATAGAAGAGATAGGCGGGTTGAGAGGACTCAACATAGATCACGCCACTCTACAAAGATGGGTAGTAAAGTTTATGCCAATACTTGAAGGAAGATTCAGAAAAAGAAAAAAGCCAGTCAACGGCAGCTGGAGAATGGACGAGACATATATCAAGGTTAAAGGTAAATGGGTCTATTTGTATAGAGCAGTTGATAAATACGGGGATACCATAGATTTTATGCTAAGAGCAAAAAGAGATAAAAGGGCAGCTAAAGCGTTTTTCAGGAAAGCAATTAAATCTAGTGGCCAGCCTATAAAGGTTAATATAGATAAAAGTGGCTCTAATACTTCTGCTTTGAATTCGATCAATAAGCCATTATCTAAAGAAGACCAAATAGAAATTAGGCATAACAAATATCTAAACAATAGGATAGAAGGCGATCACAGATTTGTAAAGAAACGAACTAGACCGATGCTTGGTTTCAAATCCTTTAGAAGTGCCGCCAGGACTATTGCAGGAATAGAGCTCTTGCACATGATTAAAAAAGGACAACTTGCTGACAATGACAATTATAATTCTGACTTTGATAAATTTCTTTCACTAACTGCTTAATGGAAAAATATACAAATAATTTGAAAGTTTTTGCATCATATTACAGATGCGACAGAGCCAATTTAAGTCTTAATTTGGTGCATTTGGAGGGATTCGAACCCCCGACCTTTACCTTCGGAAGATATTGCTCTATCCAGCTGAGCTACAAATGCTAATCATTAATTAAACGTAAGATACCGACAATACTTCGTAATATTTAGTCCCTTTAGGCGTGCGAAACTCTAAAGACTCCCCCATCACTTTGCCTAATAAAGCCTTTGCCAAAGGAGATGATATCGATATAAGCCCAGCAGAAACATCCGCTTCATATTCACTTACTATGGTGTATTTAACCTCGTCTTCCGTTTCCTCATCAAGTAACTTAACTGTGGCGCCGTATTTTATCTCATTACCCTGAATTTTAGACACATCTATAACCTCAGCGCGTCCAATTTTATCCTCAAGCTCTGATATTTTAGCTTCTATGAAACTTTGCTTCTCTCTTGCAGCATGGTACTCTGCGTTTTCAGATAAGTCTCCATGCGCTCTTGCTTCCGCAATTGCCTTAATAATCTCTATCCTTTCAACATTTCTGAGGTTTTTCAACTCAAGTTCAAGCTTGTCCAAACCTTGCTGCGATATGGGAAATCTCTTAATCATTTTCTTGTCCCTTAGTTTGTTTCAACGTCATTCTATTCTTTATTACTAAATTTTTTTATTTAAAGCTACACCTTGATACAATTAATTATTTAATGTATAAAATCAATAGAAAGTGTTTTAATTCAATGTTTTTTAATATTGAATTGCATTTTTACGTACTTATGTCAATTGAGTAGTTGACATAAAAGCGCAGCGCTGTGTATGGGTTAGGTTTTTATACACAGGAGGTAAAATAATTGGGAGGTTTATAAATAATGAACGATAATACAGCTAATAGTAATAATATACACTATGTAGACATACATGTTGGTAGAAAGCTGAAGGAAAAAAGGTTGGAAAGAGGTATAACCCAAGATGACCTTGCAGGCTCTGTAAATCTTACTTTTCAGCAAGTCCAAAAATATGAAAAAGGAATTAATAGAATAAGTTCTAGCAAACTCTATGATTTCGCTAAATTCTTGGACATAGATGTGTCATATTTTTTTCAAGGCCTTGATGATTATAAAATACATAATCAAGAACAGTTATACGCTTCTGACAAAGTGGCCAATGATTTTGGCGCTACAGTCAAAAATAGAGAAATAGAGTCGTTGGTCCAAGCTTTTAAATGTGTTTCTAACGCAGAGGTAAGGAAAAACATCATATCTTTAGTGAAAACATTAACAACATAAAAAGTATACTCCCAATAGGTTAAGCTAATATATGGGAGATAGGCTTGGAAGCATATAAAAGTACATAACGAAATGTAAAATTCGTAATATGACGACGCAAATTTTGAGCTAACGGCGGAGTTATTAATTGTTTTTTGTGAAAAAATAGTTATCATCGCATAATGTGCTTCTACCATAATTAACACATGTGGTTGAAGATAAAATTATGGCATGGAATATCTTCTAACTAGCTTAGTCACTTGCATTCTGTTGTTAAGATGTTTAATTAAATTCCAATAGAGTGTTTTTTGTGGATTAGCCTTTTATGCGTTCCCGTAGCTCAGCAGGATAGAGCGTTGGATTCCTAATCCAAAGGTCACAGGTTCGAATCCTGTCGGGAACACTCTATAAATTTTAATCTCCTTGACTAAGTAGCTGAATAATCCATTTTAAAGCAACATATGTAATTGACATCCAACTTCTCTGAAATATACCATTCCTTTTGCAATAAGTTATAGCTCATTCCAACTATGTCTAGCAGCTCCATCTTGTTATCATCAAGTATCTTCATAATTTGCCCTGGTTTTAAAAATTTATCCCATTGGTGAGTACCAACTGGAATCCATCCTAGAATATATTCGGCTGCGATCTTGGCAAAAATCGCGGATTTCAAAGTCTTATTTATAGTAGAAATAATCATTAGCCCACCATGTTTAACCAATTTAGAGCTTTCCGTTAAAAATTGTTCAACATCAGCTACGTGCTCCACCACCTCCATATTTAGAACCACATCAAACCACCTTTGATAATTTTTTCCCATACTTGTTGTGTCTGTGCATTGAAAGTCAATTTCTAAGTTGAGGTCTTCAACATGCTTTTTTGCTATTTTAATGTTTTGTTCTGATGGGTCTATACCAGTTACAGATGCCCCTAATCTTCTCATTGGCACAGATAATATTCCGCCTCCACACCCTATATCTAATATTTTTAGATTCGTAAAGGGATGTGTGTTATTTTTTACGCCGAAATGATTTATTATTTTTTCTTTAATATATCCAATCCTTACAGGATTAATGTCATGTAATGGCTTGAATTTACCACTTTCATCCCACCACTCTTTTGCTAATGCTGAAAATTTTGCAACCTCTTCCTTGTCTATGGTTGTGTTGTTATGAGTTTTACGCATGTCCTGTATAAGGGACGATATAAACAGAATCATTGACCCCCAATTTTTTTACTATAGGAGACCATTTATCCTTGGTCTTTTGTGAAAAAATCAAGTCTACTTTTGGTTGAATTATAAACCAATTATTCTCAGCAATTTCTTCCTGCAATTGAGTGGAATCCCACGCACTTATACCCCTTATAAGCAGAAATTTGGATTGACTGTTTTTCAGCACGTGGTCTTTAACAAAATTTTGAATATCCGTATGCAGCGTTACAGATTGCATATCAGCAAAATTTTTCTCTTGTTCTTTGTTGATGCTAAGAGCTAGCATCCTTTCTGTATTAACTGGCCCGCCAAACACTATTGGCAACTTCTTGGTTCTTACCTTGTCCGTATCTTTGTCGAGTAATTTTAGCAATTCATGGTTGGAAACTGAGCCAATTGTGTGATTGAGTATCACACCTAAAGCACCGCTTTGATCATGCATGAATATGTATATCAATGATTTTTCAAAAAATCGATCCTCTAATTTAGGAGAGGCAACCAGTATTTTTCCTTCTAATGAATTAAATTTATTTTCCATATCTCTCTATCTATAGGTTACCAGGCGGCGTGTGGTGGCATTGACATCAGTATTGCCTCAGTGTTGCCATTTGTCATCAACCCAAACTTAGTTCCTCTATCGTAAAGCAAGTTGAATTCCACATAACGCCCTCTTTTCTGTAATTGCTTGACTCTTTCTTCCTCGTTCCATTTTTTCATAACATTTCGCTTAATAATTTCCAAGAAGCCATTCTTAAACTCTACACCAACTTGCATAGTAAATTCAAAATCTTTTTGCCAGTCATTTGTATTAAGATAGTCGTAAAAAATTCCTCCCACACCCCTGGGCTCATTTCTATGTGGTAAATAAAAATATTCATCACAATTTTTTTTAAATTTAGGGTAATAATCTGGGTCAAACTTGTCACAAGCAGCTTTAAAACGTGAATGAAATATTCTGGTGTCTTCATCATCTGGAAAAACTGGCGTTAAATCTCCACCGCCGCCAAACCACTGCTTAGTGGTAACAATCATTCTGGTGTTAAAATGTGCGGCCGGAACATGTGGCGACCTCATATGTGCAACCAAAGAAATACCACTTGCCCAAAATTGTCTATCCCCATTTTCGCATCCTGGAATTTCCTTTGCAAAGTTTTCAGAAAACTCCCCATATACGGTTGAAATATTAACCCCCACTTTCTCGAAAACCTCTCCATGCATAATAGACATTTCTCCACCGCCGCCGCCATCTTCTTTTTTCCAATCTATTTGTTTAAATTTTGACGATGTGCCATAAAGCTCTTCTATTTTTTCAAACTCTTGGCGTATTGAATTTCTTAGGTTTGCAAACCACGCGATTGCGAGTTGCTTTTGGTTTTCTAAGGTTTCCATTTTATTAAGATTCTAAAAATTTTGTGGCCTCAAGAGCTGCCATGCATCCAGTCCCAGCAGCAGTTACTGCCTGTCTGTAAATTTTATCCTGCACATCACCCGCAGCATAGATGCCCGGAATACTAGTGGCTGTACTATCTGGCGCAGTAATTATATAACCTTCTGCATCCATTTTAATTTTATCACGGAATAAATCGGTATTTGGCGCATGTCCAATTGCGATAAAAATCCCGTGCACCCTGACCTCACTGATTTTTCCGGTTTGGATATTTTTAATCCTTGCTCCCTCAACAGATAATGGGTTATCCGAACCTATAACTTCTTCCAATACGCTATCCCACATTATGCTAATTTTTGGATTTCCAAATAACCTTTCTTGTAGTATTTTTTCTGCCTTCAATTTGTCTCTACGATGAATTAAAGTAACTTTTGATGCATGATTGGTAAGATACAAAGCCTCTTCTACAGCTGTGTTACCACCACCTACCACTAGGACTTCTTTGTTTCTATAGAAAAAGCCATCACATGTTGCACATCCCGAAACACCAAAACCCATAAACTTTTTTTCTGAGTCGATACCAAGCCATTTAGCTTGCGCGCCGGTTGAAATAATTATTGTGTTTGCGATATACTTAACTCCATTTTCTCCAGTAGCAACAAATGGCGTTGTAAGATTATTTATATCAACTATCGTATCATTGAAGATTTTAGTGCCAAAATTTTCAGCCTGTTGCCTCATTTCCTCCATAAGCCATGGCCCCTGAATTGTTTTGGCGAAACCAGGATAATTTTCAACATCTGTGGTGATGGTGAGCTGCCCGCCCACTTGATATCCTGAAACTAGGACTGGTTCAAGAGAAGCTCTTGCTGCATATATAGCAGCACTATAACCTGCGGGCCCTGACCCCATAATTAAAACTTTTGTTCTGATTTCTTTTTGCATCTTTGTTTTAAATTTCGCTAGAGCTTTTGCTCAGATATTCTTTGATTCCAGAAGTGCTGGCCTTTATTGCCGTTTTCCCAGGTTTCCAATTGGCAGGACATACTTCGCCATGCTTTTGATGAAATGCCAAAGCATCAACCATTCGAATTGCTTCTTCAACGTTTCTTCCAAGTGGCAGATCGTTTACAAGCTGGTGTCTGATTACAAAATTCTCATCAATTAAAAATGTGCCCCTAAGAGCTATAGATTGGTTGATTAAAACATCGTAACTTCGTGCGATTTCTTTCGTTATATCAGAAACCAATGGGTATTTTATATGGCCAATTCCACCATTTTCCAAACTTGTATTTTTATATGCCAGGTGTGAGAAATGTGAGTCCACGCTTATTCCTATTACTTCCGTATTCCTGCTTTTGAATTCATCTATTTTTTTATCAAACGCTATTATCTCCGACGGGCACACAAAGGTGAAATCTAAAGGATAAAAAAACAAAATACCTTTTTTACCAGCTAAATATTTGCTTAACGTGAAAGTATCGTTTATTGAATTATCGCCCATTACTGTAACTGCTGTGAAATCTGGAGCTTTTTTGCCAATTAAAAAAGACATAACAATACCTCTAACTAAAAATTATATGTTCAGATTCAATATATTGTAGCCAATATAAAAATTCAAGTTAATGATGATAATATTCGTATATTTGATAGGTAAGGACATGGGGGTGAGATGTTTTGCTAACCACACGCAAGTTAGTAAAATTTAATTGATATAAGTGGTTAAAGTTTTGAAGGTTCTTTGCTGGCATTTACCATCAAATCCATAAGGTTTTCCACTAAGATTACTATTTTCTTACCGATTTCTTTCTCTTCTTAATTACCCTATTGCCTGTATTTTACTAATTTTGACGAGAGTACCTTCAAAAGAGTCATAAATATGAGCAATGAGCACACAAGAGTACTCAGAAGTTATGCAAAATGACTACACTAATTTTTTAACTTAACGGAGCACATGCAGCATACGAAATACTCTTCCCGCTCACTTTTAAAATGTTTCCTTCCTTCTATTTCCCTTTATTTTGTTGCTCTAAAGCTGCTCCTAATATATCACCTAGGCTAGCTCCGCTGTCCACAGAACCGTATTCAGCAATAGCTTTTTTCTCTTCATCTATTTCCAACGCTTTAACTGAAAGATTGAGCATTTTTTTGCTCTTGTCATAAGAAACAACCTTAGCATCAATCCTATCGTCAACTGTAAACCTTTCAGGTTTTTGTTGATCTTTATGTCTAGAGAGATCAAATCTTTTAACAAAACCCTTAACTCCCTCAGCTTCAACCACCAAACCATCTTTCGTAACTTCAAGCACTTTACATGTTATGATTTTCGATTTGACCAATTGGTCAACAACTTTTTGATGATCACCTTCTTGCAACTGCTTTATACTCACAGTAATACGCTCACGCTCCAGGTCAGAACTGAGAATAACACCCTTGATTGTATCACCAATTTTGTAATCCTTTAACGCATTTCTTGGGTTATCATCAAAGCTTATTTCAACTGCAGGCACAAGAATGTCCAGCTCACTTTCCTTATCTCCGTCGATCACATGAACAAATAAGCCAAAATCTGCAATTTTTTTAACCTTAGCCTCTACTACAGTTCCAATTGGATACTGAGTGGCAAACTGCTTCCAAGGGTTGTCCGTACATTGTTTTATGCTCAAACTAATCCTGTGTTTTTCTATGTCTATATCCAAAACAACTGTTTCAACTTCATCATTCACCTGAAGAAGCTTTGTCGGATGCGTATTTTTGGTATTCCAATCTATCTCGTTCAAATAAACCAGCCCTTCCACATCCTTTTGTAATTCGATGAACACACCATAGTCCAGAACGCTGGAAACCTTACCTTTGTGTTTTGTTCCAACAGCATATTTTTGCTCCAGACCTTTCCAAGGATTGTCAGATAATTGTTTTAACCCTAAAGACACTCTTTTTGTCTCTGCATTATATTTTGTAACAATAACTTTGATCTCTTGCCCCAAAGTTATTTTTTCAGAAGGATGTGTAATTTTGTTCCACGATATATCAGTAATGTGCAACAATCCATCAATATCACCCAAATCAACAAAAGCTCCATAAGCGGTTATATTTTTAACGGTACCATCAAAAATCATACCTTCCTTAATCCCTGCTAAAATTTCATCTTTAGCTTCTTTTCTTGACTCCTCTAGGATAGCACGCCTAGACACAACAACATTCCCTTGCTCTCTATCTATCTTTAGAACTTTAAAAGGTTGTTCGATGTCTATCAAAACAGAAATGTCTTTGACTGATCTTATATCAAGCTGACTACCTGGTAAAAAAGCCAGTATCCCTTCTATTTCCACCGCAAAACCACCTTTACTTACCTTGCCGATGATTTTTCCATTTACATTGTCGCCTTTGGCATAAATCTCTTCTAGCTTATTCCAAACTCTTTCTCTCTCTACTTTTTCCTTACTAAGTTGTGTACAACCATTTCTGCCTTCTACTCTTTCTATATAAACATCAACCTCATCACCAACCTTCACACCCTGACCAGCAAACTCATTAATAGAAATTCTTCCTTCACTTTTTAAGCCAACATCCACAAAAACTACATCTCCTAAGATCATAACAACCTTGCCTCTTACAATTGAAGACTCTTTTGGTTGATATTGTAACTTTTCTTCCAACAATTGAGCGAAGCTTTCTTTTGAGAAATTTGTTATACTTTCTATGTTCATATCTGTTTTATAAGTTCTATTAATTTGTTTGTTTTACTTTTTTGAGCACGATATCAAAAACTTCTTGCACACTTAGGTCTGTGGTATCTATTTCAAAAGAGTCATGCGCCTTCTTTAAAGGAGCAATACAACGCTCCTTATCTCGTTGATCTCTTGTTTTTAATTGCTCAAGCACTTGGGAGAATATAGCGTCTTTCTCCTTCTTTTGCAACTGATTATATCTTCTATTCGTTCTTTGTTCAAGTGAAGCGTCGAAAAAAAACTTAAAATCTGCTTTTGGGAACACCACTGTGCCAATGTCGCGCCCATCAACAACCACCCCTTTTTTGCCATTTGCAAAATTTCTTTGTACCATTAGTAGATGCTCCCTAACCTGTTTTTGTACAGCTATTTTAGAAGCAGCATCGCTTATTTCATTTGCATACAGTTCTTGTTCTCCAACATTTTTGTTAAAATCAATTGTATCAATTAACATGCATATTTTTTGTTCATCGTCAAAAGAGATGTTATGTTTTAGGCAATAATATGCCACTTTTCTGAACATTAACCCTGTATCTAAATAATCATACCCCAACTCCTTTGCAATTAACTTTGCAATGGTTCCTTTCCCTGAAGCAGCTGTACCATCAAACGCAATAATTACAGTCTTAGGAAAATTGTTCATTGCGATGGCTGAGCTTTTATGTATTGAACCAGTTTTTCCACACTGGAGATTTTTATATTATGGGTCTTGGCAAACTTAAAAAGGTCATCCCTTCTCGCCATTGTTCCATCGTCGTTGATGATTTCACAGATGACCATTACAGGTTTAAGCTTGGCAAGGTTAGCTATGTCTACAGCAGCTTCAGTGTGCCCTCTCCTTTCCAGAACCCCTTTTGGTTTTGCAACCACAGGATAAACATGTCCTGGCACTTTAAAGTCATCAACCGTGGAATTTTGTTCAACCAATTTCAAGATTGTATTGACTTTGTCTGCCGCTGACATACCAGTTGACCCACCTTTTTTGGCGTCAATTGAATAAGTAAATGCGGTTTCAAGTTCATCCACATTTCTTCTTGGATGAAGCTTCAGATCAAACTTATCCGCGGTTTTTTGATCAATCGCAACACATATCAAACCCCTGGCAAACATTATCATTAATTTTATTACTTCAACGCTTACGTACTCTGCAGGGATAATTATATCCCCTTCATTTTCTCTATCTTCATCATCTATAAGAATAAAAGGCTTGCCTAATTGAGCTTCTTTTATTATTTCCTCTATTGAATTAAACATAATTCACACTCCATAAATAAAAATTTTATTATCATCAGCAAGCTTTATGGTCTTTGCACTTGAGAGCATTATAGACTTTTTAGCTTCGACCACTATACCCTTATAGCCGTATTTTGCAATGTTTTTTATTGTATCTGGCCCAATACAAGGCAAATCCAACCTTTTATCTTGATGAGGTTTGCATAACTTTATCAAAACCCCACCTTCTTGCTCTTCCCTTAGTTCAGCGCACCTTTTTATCAAATTATTAGTACCTTCAGCAGCTTCCACCCCAAGCACCAAACCATTATTGATGATTAGTGCCTGCCCTATATCATGTCCCATTATCCCTCTTAGAATTTCCCCCCCTTTGTTTATATCCATACTGGCTTGTTCTGTAATTTCAACATTATTGATCAACCCGCTTTTTGATATCAGATTTTGGGCAATTATTTCTGGAGAGATCAAATTAAACCCCTCGTTTTCTATTGTTTTGATAATGGTTGAATAAATGCTACTATCATTAAAACCATGGCTTGCTATATGTTTTAAAATTGCCCTCCCAAATTTATCAAAGACCAATTTTGATAAATGTCTTCTATTTACTTTGCCTGCTATTACTATGTCATAAATACCTTCTTCCTTAAGATATTCAAAAATCATGCTAATTGCATAGGGGTGAAACAGATGGCATTTAACATCTGTAAAAATATCTTCATTCACTTCATCTTTCAAACCAATCACACAGCATTTAATATTTTGTGCAACACACTCATCATAAACTATTCTTGGCAGTATGCCCTGCCCTGCTATTATTGCTATACTATCGATTTTTTTCATTATTCATCAATACCATTTTGATGATTCGGCATGCAAACTGATCTCTTTTGGTTGGATTCCAAAAACATTATCACATCTTGTGATTCTTTTTCTTTAAAGCTGTTTTTAGCAAACTCTATTCTTTCATTAAAGCTTTTATCTTGATTATAAAAGATTTCCTTAAAGACATCTCTGATTGCAGAAATAGACTCTTTAGAAAAGTTATTCCTCCTCATCCCCACAACATTAATGCCTATAATCCTAGCTCTATCGCCAGCAACACTTGCAAACGGTGCAACATCATTCACAACTGCACTTACCCCGCCAATTATAGCAAATTTTCCAATCCTCACATGTTGATGAACCGCAGCAAGACCACCTATAATAACATTATCTCCTAACACAACATGTCCGCCAAGAGTTGCATTATTTGCCAATATCACGTTATTGCCAACTATACAATCATGCGCAATATGTGACCCTATCATAAACAGACAATTATCACCAACAACAGTCTCCATATTACCCAACAGCGTTCCAGTATTTATAGTGGTATACTCACGTATCACATTGTTTTTGCCAATAATAACGCGTGATTTCTCACCTTTATACTTCAAATCTTGTGGTGCACTACCAATCGATGCAAATGGGAAAATCTCTGTATTTTGTCCTATATGCGTTATACCGTCGATAACAACATGGGGATGCAGCTTTACACCCTCCCCCAGTTTAACATTCTTACCAACTATACAGTATGGACCAATCTCAACATTGGCATTGATATCAGCTCCATCTTCTATAATGGCAGTTTTATGTATTGTCATAAATAAAAATCTCCACTTAAATTTTATGCTAGCATTGCAGAAAACAGTGCATCAGCCACTCTTATACCATCTACTTTGGCTTCCCCACTCATTTTCCAGACATTTCTTCTGGCTTGCACCTGTTCCACATGAAGATACAAACTATCACCAGGTACAACAGGCTTTCTGAAATGCGCGTTTTCAATTGACATAAAGTATATAATTTTATCACCAATATCACCATCCACACTTTTAGCAGCAAAAACAGCAGCGGCCTGAGCCATAGCTTCTATAATCAAAACTCCAGGCATCACTGGTTTTTCTGGAAAATGACCGTTAAAAAAATTTTCATTAATGGTTACATTTTTTAAGGCAATTATTTTTTTAGCAGGTTCCAATTCCGTTATTTTATCCAACAACAAAAAAGGATACCTGTGTGGGATAATTTTTTTTATATCCAAAATATCTAACACATTCTTCATTAAACCTCCGATTTTTTAATTTGTTTTTTTAAAAATATATTTTGCCTATGCCAATCGTTAATCTTAATTGCGGGATATCCTGCAACCACACCACCCGCTTCTATATCATTAATTATCCCAGATTTCCCTGCAGCCATGGCTTTGTCTCCAACTTTTAAATGTCCTGCAATCCCAGTTTGCCCGCCAAGCATCACATTTTCACCAATTTTTGTACTGCCTGAAATCCCAGTCTGGGCAGCTATAATAGTGCCCCTGCCTATCTCAACATTATGTCCAATTTGCACCAGGTTGTCTATTTTACAATTATCCTTTATTACTGTATTTTCCAATGTCCCCTTATCTATACAAGTGTTAGCACCAATTTCTACGTTATTTCCTATTTCAACTATTCCAACATGCCTTATCTTTGGTCCACCTGGAATAAAGCCAAAGCCATCTTGTCCAATCCTAACACCGCTATATATATGGCATCCAGAGCCTATCATCGCGTATACAACCGTAACATTTGTGTCTATCCTTGTGTTATCACCAATCCTAACACCATCACCTATAACAGTGTTGCAGCCGATAAAAACACCATCGCCAATAATAGAATTTTTACCAATAATCACCCCTTCTAATATCACGCAATTACTTCCTACTCTTGCAGATGGCTTAACAACTGCCAATTCAGAAATATAGCTTTCACTTTTTCGTTGTGGATAAAATTTTTCTATCAAAAGCGCATATAAAAGCCGCGGGTTTTGCATGACTACTAAAGTAATATTTTTAGGAGCATACTCTTTATGTTCCTCTTTTAGGATACATACTCCGGCTTTTGTGGACCTTAAATCTTCTGTATATTTCACATTATAAAAGAAAGCGACTTCGCTTTTTTTAGCAGCAATAAGAGTTGACACACCACTTACCATTAGGCTGCTATCTCCTAAAATTTCAGCATCTATATTGATTTCTTCAATTAATTGCCCAAGTTGAAAAGGGCCTGACTTCTCATAAAAAAAGTCCTTTTGCATCGTTTGAATCACTTAAATTACTGGCATAATATCATTTATTATAACGATACTGGCAATTTGTCTATAAAAAAGCTCACCACCTTGTCCGGTAGGGAGTGTTGCCATAAGATAGATAAGATGGTTGATATTATGCACATCAGTGAAAAAGAATGGAATACATTGGCTTGTATCCCAGAAGATGAATTGGATAGAAAGGGGCTTGATATTACAGACACTCCGAGGAAAATCCCAGTCAACCATATGGTGGCGCTTAAAGATTGTTTTTTCTTGCGCCCAGCACTTAAGGACAAGGAATATTGCGATCATTGGCATGCTGATGATTGTTTGACTTTGGCAATACAGGATTATGTTTTAGAGCGCAAGGATATATTTGATAAAATAATCGCAATCTTAGAAAGACCTTGTGAATATATTCCAACCACGGAAAGCTTGGTAGAAAAAGGGGCAAAAAAATCTGATAATGGTATATGGGATAGAGCCAGGAAAAAGATGCATTGTGAAGACAAGCATAAAAAGCCATATACTATAGCTCTGCATGTAATGAATAAACATTGGGAAAGACGTTTCGCCATATTAATAAAAAGAAAGGATTAGATTATTGGGACTTTCAGTATTGGACAATTCAAAGACGTGAAGCTGACGGTTGGGGAGTTGTTCGTGAAGCACATCTACGACTCAGACAAAGGGTGGACTTTAGGGGCGAGTGTTAACTTCGCAAAAGGGGACAAAGCCGTGGGGATGAACAAATACAGGGCGGTGTTTGCAGGAAGAAGCGGCGGTGGGTATACATTCAGCACCATCGGTAAAGATGATGTTCATTGTACGGAAGATGGGAAGGTATGTGAAGTGACGAAGTCTAATCTGGATGCCAGCAAGCCTGGCAGCTTTGACTATGCGTACAACATTAAGGAGATCAGGGCGAAATTCAGCCAGATTGATGAGGGGACGAAGCAGAAAGCTGCATAGAACCTAAAGAGTGGGGACTTTATTGGTAATACGGTTGATGGCATGATGGATGCTCTTGGGGATGTGAAGGACGCGTTCAAATCCATCACCCCAGACTTCCTCTGGCCAAAGGATTCCGTAGTTGTTGAAGAACCACAAGTACCTCAGTCAGAGGAGCAACAGGAGGAAGAAGAGGAGCCGGAAGAAAAAGCTGCTGCAAAAAAGAAGCAAAGGTCAGCAGGCAAAAAATCTTCACAAAATGATAATGAAAATGATGAAGAGCTTAAGAAGACGCAAGAGGAGCCCATGCTATACCAAAAAAAGCAGCTGATGAGATAGATGCGCTGAATGACCAAGTAGATAGTAGTAATGACATATCTGGTGCTGAAAAGAGTGCGTTTAGGCTATATATGGCAGGTATGAAAGCAGATATAGCAGAGATAGTGGATGATGCTGCAGAAGGGGGGATTAGGAATGCTGCAGTGGTATATAACAAAGCCAAGGTAGAGTATCTGGCTTTTGCAGCAGAGTATCCAAATTTGACAGAGTATGGAATGTCTGTTTTGATGATTGGTGTAAAAACCATAGCAACATTTGGAACCGGGTTGTTGCCCGCAATTGCTACAGAAACAAGTGGGCACTTAAGTGCGGCGGCGATTAATGAATTGTTTGGGTAGGATATCCATAAAGGATTTGTTGCGGCAAGGCAAAAAAGTGGGGAGAAGCTGAGGGAGAAGTATCCAAACTTGTCTGTTGCCGAGAGCGAGGATTTTGCTGAAATGGGTTTGATGTGTGCAGTGCTTGCTGTAGGCGCCAAATCGATGATCAAGGATTAAAGAAAATTTGGGAGTGTTGCCATAAGATAGATAAGATGCTAAAATGAATATAGCGAGCAACAAAGAAAATAGAGATATGAATACAGAGTGTAAAAAATGCAGTAGCAGTAAATACGTTAAGAATGGTAATATTAGGGGTATGCAAAGGTATAAATGCAAAGAGTGTGGATGTAATTTTACAAGCACTAAATTAAGAGGCTGTTCGCCAGAGATGAAGGCTCTGGCAGTGTTATTGTACAGCATGGGGAAAAGTAGCTTTAGATGGCTAGGGAAATTATTTAAAGTAGCTCATACTAGCGTATATAAGTGGATAATACTGTATGCTAAAAAGATACCAAGACCAACAGTGCCGGAAGAATTGAGAGAAGTTGAAACAGATGAGATGTGGCATTTTGTAGATTCAAAAAAAACAAATTATGGATATGGAAAGCCTATAGTAGGGAGCTCAAGAGAGTTGTTGCCTGGGTGGTTGGTAAGCGTAACGTTACAACCTTTAGAAAATTGTGGAAAATCATAAGTAGAGATAATTGCACTTATTACACAGACGATTGGTCTGTTTATTCAGAGGTTATACCTCGCCATCAACATGTTGTTGGCAAACAACATACACTCTCAATTGAGTCCAATAACTCAAACACAAGGCACAGAATTGCAAGAATGACCAGAAAAACAAAGGTAGTTTCAAAATCTGAAGAAGTTGTCGATCTTACGATTAAGCTCTGGGTACATTTTGAGGATAACAATAATTTCCTAGATAGTGTCGTCATGAGATTTGTGGTATAATATGAAAGAAAAGATAAATCAGGAGTAAAAATGGATTTAGGGCTACATAGGCATGATATAACAGATAATATGTGGGATTTGATAAAGGATCATTTGCCAGGAAGGGAAGGTACGTGGGGAGGTTTGGCACATAATAACAGAAGATTCATTAACGCAGTATTTTGGATATTAAGAACAGGTTCTCCCTGGAGAGATTTGCCTTCAGAATATGGAGGATGGAAAAATACACATAAAAGATTTTGCAGATGGAGAGACAAAAGGATATGGGAGGCTTTATTGGAGATATTTGTGAAAGAACCTGATATGGAATGATTAATGATAGACGCAAGTCATAGTAAAGTGCATCCACATGCTTCAGGTGCAAAAGGCGGCAATCAAGATATGAGTCGTACAAAAGGGGGCTCAATACAAAGATTCACCTTGCCGTGGATTCACATGGTATGCCACTCAAAGTTATTGTCACAAAAGGCTCAGAAGCTGATTGCAAGCAGGCTGTTAATCTTATTGAAGAGATGAAAGCTGAGTACTTACTAGCCGACAGAGGGTACGATGCTAATTACATAATTGACCATGCCCAAGAATTGGGCATGAGAGTTGTTATTCCTCCTAAAAAGAACAGAATCACCCAGAGAAAATACAATAAAGATTTATATAAAATAAGGCATATTGTAGAAAACACCTTTCTTCATCTTAAAAGATGGAGGGGAATTGCAACCAGATATGCTAAAAATTCAGCTTCTTTCCTTGCCGCAATTCAGATTAGATGCTTATCTCTTTGGCTTAAAATCTCATGACGACATTATCTAAGTGAGCAGGGCAATTTTATATCTATCTTTGGCTAACACTCTGGAAAATTTATACAGCTCCCTCAGAACAAGTGGCAGCCCTAGAATTGCAAGACTTTGCCGAAAAATGGGATAAAAAATATCCTGTTATTTCCGATATTTGGAAAAGAAATTGGTCGGGAATTAGATAATGTCGTCATGAGATTTTAAGCCAAAGAGATAAGCATCTAATCTGAATTGCGGCAAGAAAAGAAGCTGAATTTTTAGCATATCTGGTTGCAATTCCCCTCCATCTTTTAAGATGAAGAAAGGTGTTTTCTACAATATGCCTTATTTTGTATAAATCTTTATTGTATTTTCTCTGGGTGATTCTGTTCTTTTTAGGAGGAATAACAACTCTCATGCCCAATTCTTGGGCATGGTCAATTATGTAATTAGCATCGTACCCTCTGTCGGCTAGTAAGTACTCAGCTTTCATCTCTTCAATAAGATTAACAGCCTGCTTGCAATCAGCTTCTGAGCCTTTTGTGACAATAACTTTGAGTGGCATACCATGTGAATCCACGGCAAGGTGAATCTTTGTATTGAGCCCCCTTTTGTACGACTCATATCTTGATTGCCGCCTTTTGCACCTGAAGCATGTGGATGCACTTTACTATGACTTGCGTCTATCATTAATCATTCCATATCAGGTTCTTTCACAAATATCTCCAATAAAGCCTCCCATATCCTTTTGTCTCTCCATCTGCAAAATCTTTTATGTGTATTTTTCCATCCTCCATATTCTGAAGGCAAATCTCTCCAGGGAGAACCTGTTCTTAATATCCAAAATACTGCGTTAATGAATCTTCTGTTATTATGTGCCAAACCTCCCCACGTACCTTCCCTTCCTGGCAAATGATCCTTTATCAAATCCCACATATTATCTGTTATATCATGCCTATGTAGCCCTAAATCCATTTTTACTCCTGATTTGTCTTTTCTTTCATATTATATCACAAATCTCATGACGACACTATCTAGGAAATTATTCGCCTTCCCTGATGAAATTAGAAAAGTGATCTATACGACAAACAATATTAAATCAGCAAATCGGTAAATTAGAAAAACAGATAGAATTTTCAATTGGGTATGACTTTTGGGGTTACTTCACTCTCATTTATTTATAGCCATACATTTCAGCTATATCTTTAATTTATTAGAGGTATATGGGAAGTTTTTGTGCTACAATCAACACATGTTCGGTAAGTATATAGTGGTTTTTTATGATTGGTAGACTTTCAGGGAAAGTTAGTGAGCTGGGATCTGATTATGTTGTCGTTGATGTTGGTGGAGTGGGATATATTGTATTTTGTTCCAGTAAGATAATTTGCAAGTATAATGTGAATGACGAAATTGAACTAATCACTCAAACAATTGTTAAAGAGAACGATATTAGTATTTTCGGCTTTGCAACCAACATAGATAAAGAATTTTTCAACCATCTCTTAACCATTCAAGGTGTGGGAGCAAAACTTGCCCAGACTGTGATAGGTGGTCTTACTATTGACGAAATTATAGAAGCAGTTCAAACAGAGGATGACAGTAAGTTTACTAGAATTAATGGTGTTGGACCTAAGCTTGCAGCAAGGCTTGTTAATGAGTTAAAAAGCAAAAAATTCATAAGCAAACTGCAAATGATCAAATCTAAAACTGATATAGAAAAAATAGTTGGAGTTGAGCCTATGCCTAAAATCTTGGACGCTAAATCGGTGCTTGTAAATTTAGGTTACAATAATATTAAGATAAACCACGTAATTCACGAGATCATATCAATGCACGGTGATATAGATTTAGAAGAACTAATAAAATTAGGAATTAAAAAACTTTCTGCTTAACACACACCTCAAACAAATTAAGAATTGGAAAATGTATAAGCGACATATATACTCCGATAACTTGAAAAATTGGCGTCAAAATACTTCGGACTTCGCATTTCGTCACGTACTTTTATACGCTCCTCATGCTCATCACTCGTATTCCTCGCTTTTTCCCAAGTTCTCTGTCGTCTATAAATTTCATCAACTCTTGATTTACGAGAGGTATATCTTGAAAAAAGCTAGGCCATGAGCGATGAGCATCAGGATTGTACAAGAGTACGTGATGAAATGCCTCAGTCCGATATATGACTACGCTAACTTTTTAGGTTATCAGAGTAGATATTTATGAAATACGATTATTTAGTTTTTATAGGTAGGTTTCAACCTTTTCATAATGGCCACAAGCATGTCATTAAAGAGGGGCTTAAAATTGCAAAAAAAATTATAGTGTTTTGTGGGTCTGCCAATCAACCCAAAAGCGCTAAGAATCCTTGGAGTTATAAAGAAAGACGTTATTTTATTTTAAAAAGCTTTGATGAAACAACATTGAGACGGTTGTGTGTCAAGCCATCAAACGACTATCCAAATGATAAGACATGGGTAGAAGAAGTTGAAAAGAAAGTTGGAAAAATAGTAAAAAAAGGTACCACGAATGCTAGCATCGCGTTAATTGGATGCGACAAAGATCAAAGTTCGTACTATTTAAAGTTATTTACAAAATGGAAATTAATAGAAATCCAACATTTTAAAAAAATCAACGCAACTCATATCAGAGATATATATTGCGCCATAAAAGATAATGAACAAGTAATCAGTGCAATCAAAAACTTGGTACCCAAAGAAGTTCTTATGTTTTTAATTAGACCGAAAGTTAGAGACCGGATAAAAATGGTAAGGTAAATCTAACTTTTTGGAAGTATCCTTAGCTAGGTTCAGAGTTAGTCCAGTATACTACTATTTAGATTATATCGCATTATGGATGCATGTTTTGTATCAAAATCACGTTCTAAATCATATACATCCCCTGATAAATAAGCTGTGCTATATTGTTTGATCATACCCAACTCTTCGTTCGATAACGTAAACCCCTCCAGGGAATGTAATATATTATGATGAAAACCAGCGCTAATGCCAAGAATCAATGAATCTGCTTCAGTATATCGCAACATATAAAGCGTTATCAGTTCTATCGTGGATAATTGATATTTATCAGCAATCCTAACGATAACTGAAAGTAATTGTTGAAATTTTTCCCATCCACCAAATTCATCAATAATTAATTGATATTTAACCAAGGATCTGTTTTCTAAGGTGTTAGGTTGATCTTTCCCAAGCCATTTTTTAGTCAAAAAACCACCAGCCAGCGTGCCATAACAAAAAACCTTGATTTTATGGGTTTTAGCGTATTTTATCAGACCATTCTCTGGTCTTTTATCTAAAAGAGAATATTGTACTTGAATTGATTCTATCTCTATGCGGCCTTCTTCCACAATCCTGCTTAAGTGTTGCGTGTTAAAGTTGGTTAAACCAATTTTTTGAATCAATCCCTGCTGTTTGAGTGCTTGTAAAATTTTTAGAGCTTCTAAGTAGTCACCAACATTATAGTCCCACCAATGAAACTGGACTAAATCTAATGAATCCACCTGTAACCGTTCACAAGAACGTTTAATAATATTTATAATTTGTGCTTCATCTAGATAATGTCGTCATGAGATTTTAAGCCAAAGAGATAAGCATCTAATCTGAATTGCGGCAAGGAAAGAAGCTGAATTTTTAGCATATCTGGTTGCAATTCCCCTCCATCTTTTAAGATGAAGAAAGGTGTTTTCTACAATATGCCTTATTTTGTATAAATCTTTATCGTATTTTCTCTGGGTGATTCTGTTCTTTTTAGGAGGAATAACAACTCTCATGCCCAATTCTTGGGCATGGTCAATTATGTAATTAGCATCGTACCCTCTGTCGGCTAGTAAGTACTCAGCTTTCATCTCTTCAATAAGATTAACAGCCTGCTTGCAATCAGCTTCTGAGCCTTTTGTGATAATAACTTTGAGTGGCATACCATGTGAATCCACGGCAAGGTGAATCTTTGTATTGAGCCCCCTTTGTACGACTCATATCTTGATTGCCGCCTTTTGCACCTGAAGCATGTGGATGCACTTTACTATGACTTGCGTCTATCATTAACCATTCCATATCAGGTTCTTTCACAAATATCTCCAATAAAGCCTCCCATATCCTTTTGTCTCTCCATCTGCAAAATCTTTTATGTGTATTTTTCCATCCTCCATATTCTGAAGGCAAATCTCTCCAGGGAGAACCTGTTCTTAATATCCAAAATACTGCGTTAATGAATCTTCTGTTATTATGTGCCAAACCTCCCCACGTACCCTCCCTTCCTGGCAAATGATCCTTTATCAAATCCCACATATTATCTGTTATATCATGCCTATGTAGCCCTAAATCCATTTTTACTCCTGATTTATCTTTTCTTTCATATTATACCACAAATCTCATGACGACACTATCTAAGTTTGCCAAGCTATTTAAATCCGGGACAAATTTAGTATGTATACGAATCTCATGTCCATTTTCTTTTGCCAATTTTTTAAAATTTCCCATACGTTCTTCAACGCCAGTATAAATATCGGCACAATCAAAAGTATTAAGCCCTGCATTTACATACCTTAGCAACAAATTGTCATCATATTTTTTAGGGTTTTTTCCATGTTCTAATGATAACTGCCAACATCCATTAATAATCTTAGGCACTTTGTGAACAAGTTCTACTTTTGTGACTTCATGATGCATAAAAGTACGTTTCTTTGGTAACCTAACTATTTTGAACAACCCTCCACAATGTGGGTCTGGACACGCAACATAATGATCTGTGCTCATCCAATCATATTCCTCTGTTTCACGTTGTTTAGCTGGTAATATTGGTATCAATGCTGCTAAGCTATATATCGGAAACGTTATTCCCTCTGGAAAAATTATATTCTCTCCAGAAAGAATAAAGTAACTTCCTTTTGGATGATTGCAAACCATAGGCTTGCCTTTTTGCTGATGTACTTCGATCTTAAGATCATATAATTGAAAAGATTTAACCATTATCACGTATACCAATAGTAGAAACAAACCCTAAAGTTGCAAACACTGCAATTAAACCAGTTGTTCCATATATGCTAAAATTATTATAGAAAAAATCATTGAGTATTGGCATAAATGC
Source organism: Candidatus Bandiella woodruffii (assembly GCF_034359465.1). Lineage (NCBI taxonomy): Bacteria > Pseudomonadati > Pseudomonadota > Alphaproteobacteria > Rickettsiales > Candidatus Midichloriaceae > Candidatus Bandiella > Candidatus Bandiella euplotis. Next base: position 412,803 of record NZ_CP110820.1, read on the forward strand.
AGCAGTAATAGATACTCCTATGCCATAGCTAAATGATACATGCGTATTACGTACATTGATTGTAAAAAAACTACATATCATTTTCGGTGTGGGCATACAGAATATAATATGAGTTAATGTGACCAGCAGCTGTGCAATCATAAAGATTTTTATATTTTCACTATGATAGCCGAAAATTAGTGCCGGAATACCTATGCAAATTGTAGCTATGGAGCCAGTACGCATTATTCTAACGATAGGTATAGAATAACGATCACTTATGATACCTACAATAGGTAGGAATATTACCCACACAAGATGTAATACTAAATTAATAAAAAATACTGTTTGCATATCAATCGCGAACTTTTGTATTATAATTTTATTACAGTAGATCATAATGGTGAAGAATATAAATATCAAACATGAACTCGCAGCTATTACATTTAAATAACTGCATACCGTAGAATTACTACTATTATATTTACTAAAAATCATGTTTTTCGATTCTTTCTGCACATAAGTTTCTGTCAACATTGCGCGTCCCTTAAGTGAAAGCAATCCTATAAGCCCGGCAAGCATAAATATATGTTGAAATTTGTTACTACTTAAATAGGCGCAAATACAAGCAACTGCTCCTCCAAAATGAGTTGCTGCAATAAGTAATGATCCATAGAATAAGCGTCTGTTTTGACCTACTATTTCAAAAATATAAGTCATTGCAGAGTGTTAGCCAAAGATAGATATAAAATTGCCCTGCTCACTTAGGAAATTATTGTTATCCTCAAAATGTAGCCAGAGCTTAATCGTAAGATCGACAACTTCTTCAGATTTTGAAACTACCTTTGTTTTTCTGGTCATTCTTGCAATTCTGTGCCTTGTGTTTGAGTTATTGGACTCAATTGAGAGTGTATGTTGTTTGCCAACAACATGTTGATGGCGAGGTATAACCTCTGAATAAACAGACCAATCGTCTGTGTAATAAGTGCAATTATCTCTACTTATGATTTTCCACAATTTTCTAGATAGTGTCGTCATGAGATTTGTGGTATAATATGAAAGAAAAGATAAATCAGGAGTAAAAATGGATTTAGGGCTACATAGGCATGATATAACAGATAATATGTGGGATTTGATAAAGGATCATTTGCCAGGAAGGGAAGGTACGTGGGGAGGTTTGGCACATAATAACAGAAGATTCATTAACGCAGTATTTTGGATATTAAGAACAGGTTCTCCCTGGAGAGATTTGCCTTCAGAATATGGAGGATGGAAAAATACACATAAAAGATTTTGCAGATGGAGAGACAAAAGGATATGGGAGGCTTTATTGGAGATATTTGTGAAAGAACCTGATATGGAATGGTTAATGATAGACGCAAGTCATAGTAAAGTGCATCCACATGCTTCAGGTGCAAAAGGCGGCAATCAAGATATGAGTCGTACAAAAGGGGGGCTCAATACAAAGATTCACCTTGCCGTGGATTCACATGGTATGCCACTCAAAGTTATTGTCACAAAAGGCTCAGAAGCTGATTGCAAGCAGGCTGTTAATCTTATTGAAGAGATGAAAGCTGAGTACTTACTAGCCGACAGAGGGTACGATGCTAATTACATAATTGACCATGCCCAAGAATTGGGCATGAGCGTTGTTATTCCTCCTAAAAAGAACAGAATCACCCAGAGAAAATACAATAAAGATTTCAGAGTGTTGCCATAAGATAGATATAAAATTGCCCTGCTCACTTAGGAAATTATTGTTATCCTCAAAATGTACCCAGAGCTTAATCGTAAGATCGACAACTTCTTCAGATTTTGAAACTACCTTTGTTTTTCTGGTCATTCTTGCAATTCTGTGCCTTGTGTTTGAGTTATTGGACTCAATTGAGAGTGTATGTTGTTTGCCAACAACATGTTGATGGCGAGGTATAACCTCTGAATAAACAGACCAATCGTCTGTGTAATAAGTGCAATTATCTCTACTTATGATTTTCCACAATTTTCTAAAGGTTGTAACGTTACGCTTACCAACCACCCAGGCAACAACTCTCTTGAGCTCCCTACTATAGGCTTTCCATATCCATAATTTGTTTTTTTTGAATCTACAAAATGCCACATCTCATCTATTTCAACTTCTCTCAATTCTTCCGGCACTGTTGGTCTTGGTATCTTTTTAGCATACAGTATTATCCACTTATATACGCTAGTATGAGCTACTTTAAATAATTTCCCTAGCCATCTAAAGCTACTTTTTCCCATGCTGTACAATAACACTGCCAGAGCCTTCATCTCTGGCGAACAGCCTCTTAATTTAGTGTTTGTAAAATTACATCCACACTCTTTGCATTTATACCTTTGCATACCCCTAATATTACCATTCTTAACGTATTTACTGCTACTGCATTTTTTACACTCTGTATTCATATCTCTATTTTCTTTGTTGCTCGCTATATTCATTTTAGCATCTTATCTATCTTATGGCAACACTCCCAAAGATTTATATAAAATAAGGCATATTGTAGAAAACACCTTTCTTCATCTTAAAAGATGGAGGGGAATTGCAACCAGATATGCTAAAAATTCAGCTTCTTTCCTTGCCGCAATTCAGATTAGATGTTTATCTCTTTGGCTTAAAATCTCATGACGACATTATCTAGTATATATTTACAAAGTCCTGTGAAGAATAATGTGTGAGCTCTTTAAGTCGATAAAAAGCAAATCTTAGGAAGTAGAGTATGGGAGCGTTGAAAGATAAAATAAGGATAAATGTGATGGTTTGATTTAAGGAAGTTTGGACCATGGTCTAAAAAAATTAACAAAAAACTGGTTTCCCCAAGAATTCAAAAGATTTCTTTGAGGGGAGTGTTGCCATAAGATAGATAAGATGCTAAAATGAATATAGCGAGCAACAAAGAAAATAGAAATATGAATACAGAGTGTAAAAAATGCAGTAGCAGTAAATACGTTAAGAATGGTAACATTAGGGGTATGCAAAGGTATAAATGCAAAGAGTGTGGATGTAATTTTACAAGCACTAAATTAAGAGGCTGTTCGCCAGAGATGAAGGCTCTGGCAGTGTTATTGTACAGCATGGGAAAAAAGTAGCTTTAGATGGCTAGGGAAATTATTTAAAGTAGCTCATACTAGCGTATATAAGTGGATAATACTGTATGCTAAAAAGATACCAAGACCAACAGTGCCGGAAGAATTGAGAGAAGTTGAAATAGATGAGATGTGGCATTTTGTAGATTCAAAAAAACAAATTATGGATATGGAAAGCCTATAGTAGGGAGCTCAAGAGAGTTGTTGCCTGGGTGGTTGGTAAGCGTAACGTTACAACCTTTAGAAAATTGTGGAAAATCATAAGTAGAGATAATTGCACTTATTACACAGACGATTGGTCTGTTTATTCAGAGGTTATACCTCGCCATCAACATGTTGTTGGCAAACAACATACACTCTCAATTGAGTCCAATAACTCAAACACAAGGCACAGAATTGCAAGAATGACCAGAAAAACAAAGGTAGTTTCAAAATCTGAAGAAGTTGTCGATCTTACGATTAAGCTCTGGGTACATTTTGAGGATAACAATAATTTCCTAAGTGAGCAGGGCAATTTTATATCTATCTTATGGCAACACTCTGGTGTTTGTAAAATTACATCCACACTCTTTGCATTTATACCTTTGCATACCCCTAATATTACCATTCTTAACGTATTTACTGCTACTGCATTTTTTACACTCTGTATTCATATTTCTATTTTCTTTGTTGCTCGCTATATTCATTTTAGCATCTTATCTATCTTATGGCAACACTCCCTTAAGAAAATGTCCAAGCATTCTTTTTACCGCTTGTTTCGTGGTGATGGCTTGGTATGTATCAGCATCAACTATCTTGCAACGCATTATCAATTTTCCAACTGATGCCCCCATCTTAACCCAAAAGGACATGAAATATGTTAGCACACAAACAAGTAGTATAAATTGAATGATCAAATTTTTTGTACTACCAGCCACTTTAAACATAGTGCTGATAAACATCCAAAAGTCTATGTTTTTAGCTTGGCTAAGGCTTTGTGTTGCCTCAACCACGGGGGTATTTTCAGGTCCAAAAAAAAGAATAGTCAGCAGATTTGATATTGGGAAAAGTATAATTGTGATGAGTATCACATCAATACCAAATGCAATGATTTTTCTCTCAAAAGTAGCATATATATAGTTAATTTTGGTCATTTATAATTACATATAGTTGTTTGGTTTTGCATATATGGTTGTAGCTTGGTTGGGATGTTGACGCTGCCGTCCTCGTTCTGATAGTTTTCTAAGATAGCAACGATTGTTCTGCCCACAGCAAGCCCTGATCCATTTAATGTGTGAATAAAATGATTTTTCCCATCCATAACAGACTTGTAACGCGCCTTCATTCTTCTTGCCTGAAATTCTCCGCAATTAGAGCAACTTGAGATTTCTCTATATCTCTTTTCATACGGCAACCAAACTTCAATATCGTAGGTTTTTTGAGCACAAAACCCAATATCTTGCGAACATAGTAACATCGTTTTATATGGAAGCTCTAGCCTTTGCAATACTGTTTCAGCAGCATTCGTCATCCTGTCCAACTCATCTTTAGAGTTTTGAGGTAACACTAGGCTTACTAATTCCACTTTAGAAAACTGGTGTTGCCTGATCATCCCCCTCGTATCCCTCCCAGCGCTACCTGCCTCTGAACGGAAACATTGTGTATATCCAACATACCTAAGCGGCAATTCGTGTTCTGCCAATATCTCGTTGGAGACCATGCATACCAATGGCACTTCAGAAGTTGGAATCAACCTATATCCATTCGTTGTTTTAAAGGAATCTTCTTCGAATTTTGGCAATTGTCCGGCTTTGAGCATTGTTTCCTCAAGGACTAATGCTGGTGGAGCAATCTCATCGTAGTCAAATTCTTTTGTATGAATATCAATCATAAAATTGGCAAGCGCTCTTTCCAGTCTGACTAAATCTTTCTTCAATATAACAAACCTAGAGCCAGAAATTTTGGCTGCTGTTTGAAAATCCATAAGTTTCAGCCCCTCACCAATCTCATAATGTGAGCGTACATCAAATGTAAATTGCTTTGGTTGTCCGACAGAGCGTACCATTTTATTATCACTTTCACCCTCTCCATAATGCACATCTTCTTCCAAAACATTAGGAAGTGTTAACAAAAAATGTTCCAGTTTAGCTATTGCCTCATGTTTTTGTTGTTCAAGCACATGAATTTTGTGTTTTATTTCATATCCCTGCTCTTTCAGACTTGCATATTCCAAATCTGTTTGAGTTAAGCTAGACATTGTCTTAGCAATTTCATTTCTTTTATGTTGTAAATCTTGAAGTTTTTTGGTACTTTCCCTCGCTATTTCATCGATGAATAGAATCTCATCAGCGCATGGATGAATACCTCTATCTTTCATGCTTTTATCAAACACTTTCTTATTCTCTCGGATAAACTTTATGTCGTGCATATCTTACTTACTTTGGATTTACTTTTTTACAGCATAATATAGAAATTTCGTACAGCAACATCAAAGGAAGCGCAAGTATTATTTGGCTCAACACATCCGGTGGAGTTAATATTGCAGCTAATATAAAGATTAACACAATGGAATATCTTCTAAATTTTACCAACTGAGAAATAGTGATTATTTTCAGTTTTGTAAGCATTACCAACACAATTGGCAGCTGAAAAGCAATACCAAAACTTATGAATAACTCTATTACCAAATCCAAGTACTCGCTTATTTTTGCTTCCAACTTAATTGGGGTGCCGCTTAAATAATTTAAATTTTGAAAACTGGCAAAAAATCTCCAGGTAATTGGCATAACAACAAAATATACAAGAAACGCACCCATCATAAACAAAATTGGCGAAAAAATTAAATATGGGGCAACAATCACTTTCTCTTGTTTATATAACCCTGGGGCAACAAATTTGTAAAACTGAAAGAAAAAGAATGGTAACGTGAGAAAGATTGCAAAAATAAAAGAGATTTTTAATTCGGTAATAAAACCTTCTGTCAATTTTGTATATATAAAATGGAATTCTCCAGTTCCAATAAGGATAACCAAAGGCTTCGATAAAACAGCAAAAATATCCCAGGCAAATTGAAAGGTGACCACGGTGCTAACCATAAAGAAAATCACTATCTTTATAACTCGAGATTTTAGCTCCCAAAGATGCTCTTCAATGCTAAATTTCTTGAGGCTATGACTTTTTTCTTCTTTTTTTCTTTGCATTTTTTTGAAGAGAATTGTGTTTTTGTTCCCCAATTTCTTCTAAATCTAGGAGATTTTCCTGTAAAAGCTTTTGTGGATTTACACGATTGTTAAGGTTTTTTAGTTTAGCAAGAAGATTCAACATGTCCTTTGGCTTTAATACCAACATGGCAACAAGGAAAACAACAAGCAGTTCCATCAAAGATATGTCAAACATTTTGGATAAAATCTCTTGATAAGTTTGCTTAGGTATCGTATTTTAAGGAAAAACGTACCAACCAGAGATTACTACATAGTAACGCTTTATGCAAGAGAGTAAATCCATAGATACAAAACTATCCTTAGCGATACAAGAACTGCAGGAAGCTGCATCAAAAAAAATTGAGAATGCCAAGTATTTACAGAAACAAGTTACCGCACTAAGCATAGAAAACATCAAACTCAAGGATACCATCGCGATTTTAATGCAAAAACTTGAGGCTAGTTCCACCTCATTACCTTCTTCTCTTAAAGAAAGTAAAAAACTTGAAGTTTCTGGTGAATTACCGTTTCAGAATGTTGAGGAAGATCAACTATTAAGCAAAGGTAGCAGTGAGCATATTGATATATCTATAAGCCAGCTAAAAAAGTTAATAGGCAAAAATCCAAAATAAATTAATCATGCAAGAAGTTGAACTGAAAATAGGTAATATAGCTCTTAGGCTCTCTTATGAAGATCCAAAGAAATTGCTGGATTTAACAAACCAACTAAATAAAAGGGTTGAAACCCTAAAGCAAAACAATAATCTTTCTGATGCCAAAGCTATTTTTATTACAGCAATTTATCTTTTAGATGAAATTGAATCAATTAATAAGGAATTGCAAAAGTTAAAGGTAAATTTCTACGATAAATTTGAAAGTGAAAAGGAAAAGCTGGTTAAAAACTATGAGGCGATTATAGGGAAGATACAAGACGTTACAAGCCAATTAGAAAAGTAATTCTTGTTGCGTCTGGTTATATTGGTTTATGTTTTAATTCACTAGAGGGATATATCCCCGGAAGATATTGCAACTAGGCCATTACGATCTGTTTGCAGCAATAATTGCCCTATTGTATTTACCCCCTGATAAAGACCAGATATTGTGTTACCAGAATTTTCTATAGAAACCACTTTAGCAGTTAGATAGTCCAACTTATTCCATTCCTCAATAAAATGGCCAAAACCATACATCTCAAATTGCTTAATATATTTTATTAAATTGTCGATCAACAAGCTGCAAACCTTATTTCTATCAAAATGTTTTGAGGTTATTTTTTTCAGCGATGTCCAATTATTACTAATCACAGACTCCACCATGTTAACATTTATGCCAATACCTATTATAACTCTATACCCACCTACACTATTACCTATGGTCTCTATTATAACTCCTGAAATTTTATCATCTTTGAAGTAAACATCGTTTGGCCATTTGATCTTAAAATTTTGAGCTAAGCTTAGATCTTGCAATATTGCCAATATGCTAAGGCTTACCACCATGCTAAGGCCACTTAATCTTGATATATCTCCATTCATACAATATGCAATGGAAAGGTAAACATTTTGCGCAAAAGGTGAATACCAACTTCTTTTTAGCCTTCCTCTCCCATGAGATTGATGCTCTGCGATACAAACATAATATTCATAGCCATGCGTTGGGTCAACGGTTTTTAGATAATCATTCGTTGAACCGATTGACTCAAAAACCTCAACTTTTATCCCCGTTTTTTCAATTTTGCCCTTGTTTATAAGAATGATATCTTGATTAACTTGATAACCACGTTTTTTATTTGAGGTTATATCAACCCCATAATTGCGTAGTTTTTTGATGATTTTCAAAACAACACTTCTTGACACGCCAAGCTTTGCTGCTAATTCCATACCCGTCTTTCTCCCTTCAGACTGAAGCAAATGTAATAATTTATAAAGCAAATCGTTCATTCTAAGTCCAGATTCCTGCTGACATATTGATTTATGATGTCGATAAATTCACCTGTAATATTTTCCCCCCTCAATGTATGGGTTTTTTTAGCATCTGTGTATACAACAGCAACAGGGTTTTCGCCATCACCTGGTAAACTTATGCCAATATTGGCATGTTTACTTTCACCTGGTCCATTAACGATGCATCCCATCACAGCAATTTTTATGCCCCCTATTTTACTACACCTCCTTTTCCATATAGGCATGTTTTTATCAATATGACTTTGAATATCCTCAGCTAACTGCTGGAAATAATGGCTTGATGTTCTACCACATCCAGGACATGCAGAAATTTGTGGCGCAAAATCTCGCATTCCAAGTGACTGCAATACTTCTTGACATAATTTTACCTCTGTCACCCTTGATTCACCAACTTTTGGCGTAAGTGATGCTCTTATGGTATCGCCTATTCCTTCTTGTAATAATATGGAAAGTGCAGCTGTGGTTGCAGCAATACCCTTTATTCCAATCCCAGCCTCAGTTAGCCCCAGATGCAACGGATGCGTTGTTCTCTCGGATAGCTTTCTGTATACCGCTATCAAATCCTGAACTTTACTAAGTTTTGCAGACAAAATGAGTTTATCAGACGCAAGACCGATCTTTTTTGCTTTTTTTGCACTATCTATAGCTGAAAAGATCACGGCTTCTCTCATTATAAAATCTGCGGATTTTGGTTCTGGTTGTTTTGCGTTTTCATCCATCAAAAAGGCAACTAATTCCTGATCTAAACTTCCCCAGTTAACCCCTATCCTCACGGGCTTATCATATTTGATTGCCAATTCTATTATTTGCTCAAAATTTTTGTCTCGCTTGGCTTTAAAGCCAACATTCCCTGGGTTAATTCGATACTTATCTAAAGCTCTAGCGCATTCTGGCACCTCAAGCAATAATGTATGGCCATTGTAATGAAAACAACCAACTAACGGCACATTAACCCCATTATTCTTTAAATTTTCAACAATTTTAGGTACAGCTTTAGCTGCATCTGCGTCATTCACTGTGATCCTAACAATCTCCGAACCAGCATTATACAACTCAGTTATTTGATTGACAGTTGCACTTATATCTTTTGTTGGCGTATTAGTCATGGATTGTATAATAATTGGATTGTTACCGCCTATCATAACATCGCCAACTTTCACTATTTGTGTGTTTTTCCTAGCCACTCTTTGCAGCTCAACCATGATGCGCTTAAATAGATGCTTCTTTATATAGCGCCGATTGTAACAGATAAAGAAACGATGTCAAAACCATCTTTCACAGAAAAAACGTTAGGCAAATTAAAATTATATAACTCTACCAACTTTGGAAACATCCCTTTTGTCGTTACGCCATTTACAACAGTTGGCAAGAGCTTTTTTTACCTTCGACAGGACTTCTTTGTATTCTAAATCTGCTAAACAGCAAACCCTTTTAAAATCTTCATTACTTTTTTCATCTAACAACCACTTTAGCGCATCTATTTTCTGTTTTTTTGAATTGCTGGACGCATCCATCAAAGCTTGCGTTATAACCGCCCCCCATAAACTTCTAAACGCTGTCGTCTCCTTTTTACATAAATTATACGATGGGACATTAAATTCTACACTATGTTTTGCTCTTGTGTTATGGAAAATTTTCATATTTATATTCCTTATATAGGTTATTTGCAGGCTATAAAAGCAATGCTAATAAAAAATATACTACACGCTTTGAATTGCGCAAGTACAAAATAATAAAATATTTTCCAATATCAACCTGGGATTATAATTCCATCTAAGATGCTTTTATCCACATCTTATAGGCGAAAATTTTTGCGCAATAAATACTCCTTTTATACTTGTCGCTAATGCTCCTAGCTCTCTTTGCAATACCTATCGCCTATAAATTAATCGTTGGGATAAAAGTAGTTGCAACTATTTATACTTTCTCTATAATCTTCCGAATTGGGTAACAACACAAAAATTTCATATTCATGGATAAGGAAAAAGCGTTAACAGCTGCGTTAAGCCAAATTGAAAAAGCATACGGCAAAGGTGCGGTAATGAAACTGGGAGAGACCGATGTTCAAGACATAGAGGTGATACCATCGGGTTCTTTAGGACTTGACATAGCTCTTGGAGTAGGTGGATACCCCAAAGGCAGAGTGATTGAAATATTCGGCCCTGAAAGCTCTGGAAAAACAACGCTCACACTGCACGCCATAGCAGAATGCCAAAAAAATGGGGGTACCTGTGCTTTTATAGACGTGGAACATGCTTTTGATAGAGGATATGCGAAAAAACTGGGAGTTCAAGTTGACAAACTAATATTGTCACAACCAGATTTCGGTGAACAAGCGCTTGAAATAGCCGATACTTTAATTCGTTCTGGAGCAGTGGATTTGATAATAGTGGACAGTGTTGCAGCATTGGTCCCTAAGGCAGAGATAGAAGGGGAGATGGGCGACAGTCACATGGGCCTTCAAGCAAGGTTGATGAGCCAGGCTCTACGTAAATTGACTGCGAATGTTTCCAAGACCAATACTGTACTGATTTTTATTAACCAGATACGCATGAAGATTGGAGTTATGTTTGGTAATCCTGAGACAACAACCGGTGGAAATGCCTTAAAATTTTATGCATCAGTCAGGCTTGAGATAAGAAGGATTGGCTCCATAAAAGATAAAGAAGAAGTAACTGGTAACCATACTAGGATTAAAATAGTTAAAAACAAAGTATCCCCTCCTTTCAAAGTGATTGACGTTGACATCATGTATGGTGAGGGAGTTTCCAAAGAAGGTGAGTTGGTCGATTTAGGATCAGCTTTGGATGTGATTAATAAGTCCGGAGCTTGGTATTCTTATAATGACAAGAAAATTGGACAAGGCAAGGAAAATGTAAAAACCTTCTTAAGAGAAAATCCTGAAATTTCTGAAGAAATAAAAACGAAAATACTACAAATGAAGGATATAAATCCGAAAAAACTAGATGAGATTTCTATAGAAGTAGCAGACAATGAATAAACAAAATTTCGCCAAAAAGTATGTGTATAATTTTGGCGCAGTAACAGAAGGTGACGACAGTGTAAGGCATGTATTAGGCAATAAAGGGGCGGGGCTTGCCCAAATGTGCAAAATCCAAATTCCGGTCCCGCCTGGTTTTACAATATCCACAGAGGCTTGTAATGAATATGCCCAAAACTCAAATAGCCTACCAAATCATGTAAAATCCCAGGTCAAATCCGCTCTTGAGTTATTAGAAACTGAAACACGTCTTAAGCTAGGCGATGCTAACACTCCGCTACTCGTTTCGGTTAGATCAGGAGCACAAATATCAATGCCAGGAATGATGGAAACAATCCTTAATCTTGGACTTAATGACATAACAGTAGAAGGGCTAGCTAGGAGCACCAACAACCCAAAATTTGCATATGACTGCTACAGAAGATACATAGAGATGTACAGCCATGTGGTGTTAAAAATAGACAAAATAAAATTTGAAAACACCTTCCACAACAGAAAAAACTTGCTTGACATCAAAGAAGACTGTGATTTATCCGTTGATGATATCAAAATGGTTATCTCCGAATATAAAGACATAGTAAAAGTTGCTTCAGGAAAAAGCTTCCCGCAGGACATAGAAGAGCAGCTATGGATGGCAATCGCGGCTGTGTTTCAATCCTGGAACACTCCACGTGCCGTTAAGTACAGAGAAATATACGGCATCACTGATAATTTGGGTACGGCGGTTAATGTCCAGACTATGGTCTTTGGCAATAAAGGCAACAACAGCGCCACAGGTGTAACATTCACCAGAAATCCATCAACCGGAGAAAAGGAAATATTTGGGGAATTTCTTATAAATGCACAAGGTGAAGACATAGTGTCTGGCGTAAAAACACCAAACCCAATAAATATAAGTTCAAAAGAACCAGACCTAAACAACGTTCCTTCCATGGAAGAATTGATGCCTCAAGCTTATGGGGAACTAAAAAATATATTGCAAAAACTGGAACGTCATTACAATGATATGCAGGACGTAGAATTCACCGTGGAAGAAGGTAAATGTTGGATTTTGCAAACAAGATCAGGGAAACGTACGGCAACTGCAGCTATTAGGATTGCAATAGACATGCTAAATGAGGGAATCTTGAATAAAAACCAGGTTCTAAATTCTATAGAACCAAATCTCGTTGAAAAGATATTACATCCTAATTTAGATCCAAAAGCGTTAAAAACTTTACTAACCAAAGGTTTACCAGCTTCGCCAGGAGCTGCCTCTGGTAAAATAGCTTTGTCATCCGAACGTGCAGAGACCATGGCACGCAACGACAATGTAATTTTGGTGAGAAACGAGACCAGCCCCGAAGATATAGGTGGTATAGACGCATCTTCTGGTGTTTTGACCGGAAGAGGAGGTATGACTTCTCACGCCGCAGTTGTTGCAAGGGGCATGGGGAAACCATGCATCACAGGAGCATCTGAGATTTTGGTCAACACTAAAACTAACACTTTGAAAATCAATGATGCAGTCCTATCAGAAGGTGACTACATAACAATCAATGGAGCAACTGGCGAAGTGTTTTTAGGTTCGGTCGCAACAATTCAACCAAAATTGGATGGATATTTTAAAGACTTGGTTACAATTGCAGAATCGGTCGCCCTCCTTAAGGTGATGGCTAATGCAGAAACCATAAAAGATGCACAAACTGCAAAATCATTCGGTGCTGAAGGAATAGGGCTTTGCAGAACAGAACATATGTTTTTCCAGACTGATAGGATCAACATTTTTAGAAAGATGATCTTATCCAACAATAAAAGCAGTCGTATCAGCATATTAAATGAGCTTCTTCCATTTCAACAGGACGATTTCTATCAACTGTTTAAAATAATGGATGGGTTGCCAGTCACTATCAGACTTTTAGACCCACCGTTGCACGAATTTTTACCAGATGGAGAACAGGAGCTGTTGCATATCAGCAAATCAATGTCCATAAGTTTGCAAAATGTACAGGACAGTGCAAATATGCTGAAAGAGGTTAATCCAATGTTGGGGCATAGAGGCTGCAGACTTGCAATTACCTACCCCGAGATATATCAAATGCAGGTTAAAGCCATTTTAAAAGCAGCATACGATGTTAAACATGAGGGAATCAATGTGATACCAGAAATTATGGTACCACTTGTTATGAATGGTATTGAGTTTTTAAAAATGAAAAAGCTTATCATTGATACAGCGGAAGAGCTTGAAAAAGAGTTAGGTGTAAAAATAGACTATAAAATTGGCAGTATGATAGAGCTTCCCGCTGCAGCAATAAATGCTGGAGAAATAGCAAAAGAAGCAGACTTTATCAGTTTTGGCACAAACGATTTGACCCAAACTGTTTTGGGAATATCCAGAGATGACGCTGGTAAATTCCTTCGAGAATATATGGATAAAGATATTTTCAAAAAAGATCCATTTTCATCGATTGATCAAAAAACTGTGGGAAAACTTCTAACTATGGCTGTTTTGGAAAGCAGAAAGTCTAATCCTAAAATAAAAATAGGGATTTGCGGTGAACACGCAGGAGACCCAAATTCAATAGAGTTTTTCGACAGCATAAAAGTGGATTATGTTTCGTGTTCCCCTTTCAGAATTCCCGTTGCAAAAGTTGCTGTTGGAAAATACGGTTCTGTCGCATCTGTGAAAATTCAGTGCAAAAAGTGAAAAGTGAAAATTTCAAAGTGCGGAAAATCGGGAGTTAAAAATTCTTAATTTTTACTTTTTATTTCAAAAATTAACAGATGCGACAGAACCGAAAATACTGCCTCAAGAACAACACATAAGCATATGAAAACTTTTTTTACATACAAAAAATTAAAGGAGTTGTTTAATTCCCTTATTTTCGCATTTGTATTTGCATTTTTATTCCAGACCTTCCTATACCAGCCATTTAAGATTCCCTCTCGTTCTATGGAGCCAAATTTAATGATTGGAGATTACTTATTTGTTGAAAAATTTGCATATGGTTATAGCAACAGCTCTCTTTCTTTCTGGTTGAACCGTTTTGATATTTTTCCTCAAACTTTTTTTTATAACAAGCCTAAAAGAGGTGATGTGATTGTCTTTTTATTACCAAGGGATCACTCACTCCATTATATAAAAAGGTTGATTGGTTTGCCCGGAGATGAAATTCAGGTGAAGAAGGGACAGCTATATATAAATGGTGTTCCCACAGCAATAGAACGCATAGACACACAAAAAACTGCAGATACTGATGGCAGAGATATATTTCAAGAAACTTTACCAAACAACATAAGTTATAAGGTATATATTGCACGAAATAGTGATAAGTCAACAATGCCCAATGATACACCTATTTACAAAGTACCTCAGGACCATTATTTCTTTATGGGAGACAACAGGGATAACTCAATTGATAGCAGATATCTAAACGACGTTGGATTTGTCCCCGTTGGTAATGTCCTCGGGAAGGCTAAATTTGTATATTGGTCTTCTGATTTTTCAATTTGGGATATGGTTACAAAGTTTAAAACAGACAGAGCTTTTAAACTGATTAATTAGTTTTTGCATGAAATTGGAGGATTATAAATTTAAGGACCAAACGCTGTTAAACTTAGCTTTAACTCATTCCAGTGCAGCAAATAAGCAAAAAGAAAATGGTGCAAGTAATGAAAGGCTTGAGTTCTTAGGAGATAGTATTTTAAATGCTATACTTGCGGAAACTGTATATAATAAATTCAAAGATTATTCAGAAGGCGAGCTTTCTATTATTCTTGCAAATTTAGTCAATGCGAAAACTTTGACTAAAATTGCAATAGAACTTGATCTTGCACAGCAAATTGTTTTGGATAATGGTGAAGAAAGGTGTGGAGGTAGAGCAAACCCTAAAACTCTTGAAAATGTATTAGAAGCAGTAATTGCTGCAATATATCTGGACAGCAACTTTGACACCGTGAAAGACGTAGTGAACCAGTGGTGGTCTAAATTTTTCTTAGAGCCAAAAAAGCTTTTTCAGAAAGACTATAAAACAAAATTGCAGGAATATGTGCAAAAAAAATATAAAGTTTTGCCATCTTATAAAACCAATTCTGTGTCCGGCGCTGCTCACAACCCTACTTTTACAGTATGTGTAGCCCTAAAGGGTTATCCCAGAATAACAGCCCAAGGAAGAACAAAAAAAGAAGCAGAACAAGAAGCTGCTTATAAAATGCTAGAATATATAAAGTTACAATATGAATAAAAAAACTGGATACGTATGTTTTTTAGGGGCTCCTAACTCAGGTAAGTCAACTTTATTTAATGCTCTTTTGAATCAAAAAATATCAATAGTAACCCATAAAGTACATACTACAAGGGATAACATCCAAGGCATCATCACGGAAGACAATACACAGCTAATCGTTATAGACACTCCAGGATTTTTAAAATCGCCAAAATTCAAGTTGGAAAAAGCCATTGCAAAAAAAGCTTTGCAAGAAGTTAATAACGTGGATTTTATTTGCATTTTAATAGACGCAGCAAAAAAGAACTGCCTTGAAAATCCGCTCCTTGATCGCAGTTATTTCCAACCAAAACAAGACCCTATACTCATCCTAAACAAAATAGACTTAATTAGGGAAAAGGAGAAACTATTATTGCTTGCAGAAGAGGCAAAAAACAAAGGTTTTAATCATATATTCATGATTTCTGCTTTAAACAACAAAGGGGTAAAAGCACTAAAGAGTTACTTAATTGACAATTGCCCTGTTGGGGAATGGCATTACGATGAGGACGCAATTACCAATAGAAACATGGAGCAGTTGGCAGAAGACATAACGATGGAACAGTTATACAAACTCTTAAACGAGGAAATCCCTTATTCTCTTAAAGTTGAAACAGAATCCTGGGAAGAAAAGGAAAATGAAATTACAATACACCAAGTAATCACCGTCCTAAAAGATAATCAGAAAAAAATCATTTTGGGCAGTAAAGGGGAGCAAATCAAAAAAATTGGAATTTTAGCAAAAGCTTCTATATACAGATTAACAAACAAAGCAGTCAGTTTATATTTGTTTGTAAAAGTGCGTGAAAACTGGATGGACCACATAAATTAAACGTTAATAAAATTTAATGCTATCCAACTGTATATTTTTAATTTAGCGGAGTATACTCCGATAACTTGAAAAATTGGCCTCAAAATACTTCGGATTTCGCATAACGTTTAGGTACATATGTACGCGCCTCATGCTCATCGCTTGTATTCCTAGCTCTTTTCCAAGTTCTCTTTCGTCTATAAATTTGCCAACCCTTGATTTACTAGAGGTATATATTAGTTAGTTGCGCATTAGGTTCAATACGTCACCCATCAAGTATAAAGAGCCGCATATCAAAATTCTAACCGCCCTGCCCTTTGATAATTCACCACACTTTTGCATTGCCTCAGTTAATGAATCGCATTCTGTTGCTTTGATACCTAATTTTTTAGCTGCCATTTCGATTTTTTTGGGACTTTCGGAATAAGGTTCCCATTCTATAGGTACTGCAAATACATGCTCAACTTTATCTTCAAAGCACATTAAAAAACCAATTATATCCCGATCTTTGCTCCTGCCATTGATTAAAAAAGTTGGCATTGGTGGTAGAGTGCTCAAAGTAGCAGCAATCATCTGAGCACCTGCAACATTATGAGCTCCATCAAGCCATATTTCAGAGTTCTTAGGTAATAATGAAATAAAAGCCCCGCTTTTGATCTCCTGCATTCTTGCAGGCCAATATGCCTTTAATAAACCTGTTTTTATATCATCATTGCTGATAGCAAACTGACCGCTGATACTTTTTACTGCAGCAATTGCAGTGGAAGCATTAACTATCTGGTGTATTCCTTTAAGACTTGGCATCGGAAAATTAAACTCTTCCCCTTTTAATAACTCTAAAAATAAAAATCCATCGTTTATTTTTGCAAAATTCCAATCTCTTTGCCAAGCATAGCTTATAGTTTTTTTCTTCTCACATTTTTGAATAAGAAAATCTAATACCTCGCTTTCCTGCCAACTGATAACACACGTTGAGTTATTTTTTATTATGCCTGCTTTTTCATTGGCTATCTCTAATAATGATTCACCAAGAAATTCCATGTGGTCATAAGATATTGGAGTTATTATACTTAATAATACATTTTCCATAACATTGGTTGCATCAAGTCTCCCGCCAAGACCTGTCTCAACCAACATAACATCTGCTTTGATTCTTGAAAAAGCCAAAAATGCCGCAGCAGTTGTGGCCTCAAAAAAAGTGAGATTCAGATCATCTCCAACCACCCTGCATTCTTCCATAATTCCAAATAACTGCCCATCAGATATTTTCTCATTTGCAAGGATTATCCTCTCGTTAAACCTTATAAGATGTGGGGACGTGTATTGATGCACTTTATATCCTGCTGCAGTAAATATCGCCTTTAAAAATGCGATTGTAGAACCTTTGCCATTTGTGCCCGCCACATGGATTATGGGTGGTAATTTTTTGTGGGGATTTTCAAGCCTTCTAAGTATTTCATACATTCTATCTAATTTCAAATCGACCAAAATTTTGCCAAAAGGTTTTGGCCAGTGCGGCATATATACCATATATAGATAGTCAAAATAGATTGAGATAATAATCAATTTAGCATACAATCTGCTCTATATAAATTTCTTAATAAAAAAGTTTTGTGAAAAAATTCAAACATATCACAGTTGGGGATATTAAAATTTCCAATGATCTGCCAGTTGTACTCATTGCAGGCCCATGCCAGATAGAGTCTCGAGAACATACACTGCATATGGCAGCAACTATCAAAGAAATAGCACAAAAACACAATATGAAGTTTGTTTTCAAGAGCTCATTTGATAAAGCAAATAGAACGTCAATCAATGGCAAAAGAGGAGTTGGGCTAGAGGCATCCATCCCAATATTTCAAGAAGTGAAAGAAAAAATAAAGTGCCCAATACTAACAGATGTTCACTCACAAGAACAATGCGCAAAAATCGCAGAAGTGGCAGACATATTACAGATCCCCGCATTTTTGTGTAGGCAAACAGATTTGTTGTCTGCTGCAGCAAAAACTGGCAAGGTCGTGAATGTTAAGAAGGGACAGTTTTTGGCCCCCTGGGATGTGAAGAATATCGTAAAAAAGCTAGAGTCTACTGCGAATGAACAAATTATGTTGACAGAGCGTGGAGTATCATTCGGATATAACACATTGGTTAACGATATGCGTGGCTTGGAAATAATGAAGGAAACAGGTTATCCCGTTGTGTTTGATGCAACCCATTCGGTCCAACAACCAGGCGGGCAAGGATTGCAAAGCGGTGGGCAAAGAGAGTTCATCAAACCACTTGCAAGAGCGGCAACAGCAATTGGGATCGCCGCTTTGTTCATAGAAACTCATCAAGACCCAAATAACGCACCAAGTGATGGACCTTGCATGCTCCCGCTTAGCGAATTAAACCAATTACTTAAAGAGGTGCGTGAATTTGATCTGATAGCCAAAAAATTTATTAGCTAACTAAAATGCGAAATGTTGATAAGGAAATTAGAATGATTGCCCAAAACAAACGTGCGTATCACGACTATTTTATAGAAGAAGAGATAGAGGCAGGCATTGTTTTAAAAGGTACTGAAGTAAAGTCATTAAGATGCTCTAAAGCCAGCATAGCTGAATCCTATGCAGATAATATAGGAGAGGAGATATTTTTGTTAGGTGCGACAATTCAGGAATATAGCAAGGCAAGGATTTTCAATCACTATCCAAAAAGGCAACGCAAGCTGTTATTGCATAAAAGAGAACTAAAAAGATTGATCGGATTAATAAAACGCAGGGGCTATACATTAATTCCATTGACTTTATATTTTAATAAGAGAAACATAGCAAAGGTATCACTAGGACTTGCAAAGGGAAAGAAAAACTACGATAAACGAGAAGCGATCAAGCAAAAAGATTGGGATAGAACAAAATCAAGGATGATGAAAACCTATCAATAATTTTTGATATAAAAAACAAGAATAGCGCCCCCTTTATCACGACGAATACCTCAAGTCAAATCAAGAATTGAAAAATGTATAGACGGCAGATAACTTCAAAAGAGGATGTTATAAGGAGTGTGTAAGAATAATCAACAAAATGCTTATCCAAAATATTTTGAGACCAATTTTGAAGTTAGCGAATTATATGCCATTGAATTATGCGAAAAAATTGGGTTCTGTCGCATCTGTTGAAACACATAAGAATTTTTGATATTCTGAAAGAAATAGTTGCTGGTAATAATGTTTAAAGTAGACCCAAAATTAATGAAGTATTTTAAGAACCATGAATATGGCGCAGAAATCATTATGGTATCGCTGTATATGAAAGGAAGATATTCTTTAAGTTACAGAGAGATAGAAGAGATAGGCGGGTTGAGAGGACTCAACATAGATCACGCCACTCTACAAAGATGGGTAGTAAAGTTTATGCCAATACTTGAAGGAAGATTCAGAAAAAGAAAAAAGCCAGTCAACGGCAGCTGGAGAATGGACGAGACATATATCAAGGTTAAAGGTAAATGGGTCTATTTGTATAGAGCAGTTGATAAATACGGGGATACCATAGATTTTATGCTAAGAGCAAAAAGAGATAAAAGGGCAGCTAAAGCGTTTTTCAGGAAAGCAATTAAATCTAGTGGCCAGCCTATAAAGGTTAATATAGATAAAAGTGGCTCTAATACTTCTGCTTTGAATTCGATCAATAAGCCATTATCTAAAGAAGACCAAATAGAAATTAGGCATAACAAATATCTAAACAATAGGATAGAAGGCGATCACAGATTTGTAAAGAAACGAACTAGACCGATGCTTGGTTTCAAATCCTTTAGAAGTGCCGCCAGGACTATTGCAGGAATAGAGCTCTTGCACATGATTAAAAAAGGACAACTTGCTGACAATGACAATTATAATTCTGACTTTGATAAATTTCTTTCACTAACTGCTTAATGGAAAAATATACAAATAATTTGAAAGTTTTTGCATCATATTACAGATGCGACAGAGCCTTCATCTAAGCTTGTCCCTATTTGCAAATGTTTGCCGTAAATTACTATTTCCATACACACCACCATTGATTTTATTATTTCGGATACCCATACGTCAATGCTAGCTAATTAAAATTATGATATCAATGTTTTTATTTTATTTGGGTAATTTTTTATGGTATCTTGATCAACGTTTATGTGATTAAAGTTTATGAATTAAATGCAGGACCAGTTGTTTGGAGATAGTGGAGAAAAAAAATTAGAGTATAGGGTATTAGCAAGAAAATATAGACCCAGAGTCTTTAAAGACCTAATTGCACAAGAACATGTTGTGCGGATAATAGAAAATTCCATTAAAAACAATAAAATTCACCATGCTTACGTACTTACTGGCATCAGGGGGGTTGGCAAAACAACATTTGCAAGGATTTTAGCCAAGGCATTGAACTGCGCTGGTCAAGGTGATGTGAATCCTGTGATTGAGCCTTGCTTACAATGCTCTAATTGTATGGCTATTGAAGAAAGTAGACACCAAGACGTCATAGAAATAGATGCGGCCAGTAATACTGGTGTTGGTGATATACGAGAGATTATAGAAAATGCAAAATACAGACCAATTATAGCAAGATATAAGGTATATATAATCGATGAGGTTCACATGCTTTCAAATAGCGCGTTCAATGCATTATTGAAGACATTGGAAGAGCCTCCAGAACACGTTAAGTTTGTTTTGGCTACCACTGAAATAAAAAAGATACCACTCACTGTTATATCCAGGTGTCAGAGATTGGATTTGTACAGGTTCACGCTCACCTATTTGGCAGAACATCTAGTTAAGACGGCAAAAAAAGAAGGGTATACTTTGGCGGATGGTGCTGCCAAATTATTGGCAAAAGCAGCACAAGGTTCTGCAAGAGACGGTTTGTCTTTATTGGATCAAGCAATGCTTGTTTCTGAAGGGGTAAACATAGAGCTAAGTTCAGTAACTAATATGTTGGGGATGGTTAGCCTTGAGTATATTTATGACATTTTTAATGCAATCATCGATGGAGATGTGAAAAAACCCCTGGGAATTGTAAAAAACTTATATGAAAAAGGTGCTGAGCCAAGCATGATACTGCAGGAGCTTATTGAGATTACACATAAGGCATCTTTATGCAAAATAGGTGATATGAAAGAGTTGATATTATCTGACTATGAGCTTGCTAACTGTAAAAATTTATCTGAGAGGCTATCCGTAGTTACGTTATCAAGGCTGTGGCAGATGTTTAATAAGTCCCTGGTTGAGATGAAATCAAGTCATAATGAGTTTTACACCCTTGAGATGACCATTATTAGAATTGTTTATGCCAACCTCTTAATCTCGCCTGAAGATATTTTAAAAGACCTTGGAAAAAACAGCGATTATCAACCACAAGAAGAAGTAAAAAAAAAACGTGATTTTCAAACAATAGATGATTTGTTCGCCATACTTGAGGAGAAAATGGAAATGATGTTGTGCCACACAATAAAACACGATCTTTTTATCGTGGAATTTAAAATGGGGTATATGAAGATTGATGCAAGTAATAGCTTACAATATAATAAACAAGAGCTGTTAAAGAAATTAAAGGCTGCAACTGGAATTGACTGGGTTATAGAAAGTAATAATCTTGAACCTGGTATAAATTATGGGCAAGAGGAAGATAAGAGAATTAAAGCAAAAAAAGACCATATAAAAAACAATTCATTGGTGAAAGAAATACTTAAAAGCTTTCCAGAAACTGAAATTAGTGATATTAGACTAACAAACGAATAGCAACAAATACCTGGTATTTTATGAATATACAGCAAATGATGAAACAAGCCCAATCAATGCAAAAAAAGATGCAGGAACTGCAAAAAACTATGGAAGAAACAAATTTTACTGGAACTTCCGGTGGTGGAATGGTAACAATTACAGCCACCGGCAAAGGCGAAATTAAGAAAGTGCAAATTGATAAAAGTCTACTTGTTCCAGACGAGGTGGAAGTGCTTGAGGATTTGATTGTCGCAGCTTTTAATAACGCAAAACACAATTCTGATCAATATAGTAATGACGCCATCAACAAACTTGGTATCTCACCAAATTTACTAAAGGGGATGATTTAGTTGGGGAGATAACTTACAAAATAGCAACCTCACCACTCAAGGTTAAAGGAATGTTGAGTAAACTATGTCAAAGAATAAAATTTATATGGTCATAAAGATAAGATCACAGAAAAGTCAAAATTAATTTGCAAATTCAGGCAAACTAAATTGACGCTCCGCCTATCTAAAAGAACCTTTGACATAAAACACTATTAATAATATAAGCTTAATGGTTCTGTGGTACCATCAGTAATGAATTAAAATAAATTGGTATGATTGTAGTATTATTTCAAAATAAATTTAAAGAGAATGAAAAGAGGGAGATAAGGTTAAATGATCCTTTACCCGAGAATACTATATGGATTGACCTCATAGAACATCAGCCTGAAGAAGAAAAGTACATTGAAAGAATATTAAATATTGAAGCACCTACTGAAGAAGAAATGGGTAAATTTGAGGTCATCAGCCCGTTTTATATGGAAAACGGAGTGCATTATATGACCGTGACAGTTTTGGATAAGGCAAGTGAAGATTATCCAGATAGTATCGCTGTAACTTTTATTTTGACGGACAAGCATTTGATCACTGCCAGGTATGACAAACCAAAATCATTCGATTATTTAAACTCCTGGATTTTAAGGAATAAGACGAAGTCATTTCAGCCAGAGTATGTGTTGACCACCACAGTCGACTTTATGGTCAGTTGCTGTGCTGATATTTTGGAAGAAGTTGGGAACGAGACTGACGCTTTGTTAAAAGTTGTGTTTGAAAAGCCTATCGATAGAAAGAAAAACTCGTCTGAATTTTACAACGACATAATCAGAAGAATCGGTTATGCTGGTAACATCATATCCAAAAATCGTGAAAGTTTGGTTAGTCTGAATCGAATGATAATATATTTTAGCCAGATCGATGACGCAAAATATATGAATAAAAAAGATTCAAGGTTAAGAATAAAACACCTTTCTAGGGAAATTGGTTCGTTAAGTGAATATGCTAATTTTCTTTCTCAAAGGACCAGTTTTCTGCTGGATGCAACACTTGGTATGATATCGGTTGAGCAAAACATCATAATCAAGGCATTTACAGTTGCTGCAGCAGTATTTATGCCCCCAACACTAATTGCAAGTGTATATGGAATGAACTTTAAATATATGCCTGAACTTAATTTTGCTTTTGGTTATCCATTATCCTTACTTTTTATACTTATCTCTGCGTTAATTCCATATTTTTATTTTAAGAGAAAAGGATGGCTGTAACAGATAAAATACAGCTCTAGTGAATCAAAATGGGGAAATGCCTAGACAACAGATAACTTCGAAAAGAACTAGAAGTTACATACCGCATTAACTTGAAGAGTTGGCGTTGTCATACTTCAGACTTCGCATAAGGCCTCTGTATACTCCGATAACTTGAAAAATTGGCGTCGTCATACTTCGGATTTCGCATAACGTTTAGGTACATATGTATGCGCCTCATGCTCATCGCTTGTATTCCTAGCTCTTTTCCAAGTTATCGGAGTATATAAAGGCGCTTGAAATTTAAAAGATTTTCTACTGGAAAAAGCTTGTTTAAGAAATGGTGGAGGCAAACGGATTCGAACCGATGACCCTCTGCTTGCAAAGCAGATGCTCTACCAACTGAGCTATGCCCCCGCATTGGAGCGGGCGAAGGGAGTCGAACCCTCGACCCCAACCTTGGCAAGGTTGTGCTCTACCACTGAGCTACGCCCGCCCTTACCTGTGTAAACCCCAATATACTTAATTATTGATTAAATGCAACTTTATTATTACACCAATAGTATAATAAATTGGGAGTGTTGCCATAAGATAGATAAGATGCTAAAATGAATATAGCGAGCAACAAAGAAAATAGAGATATGAATACAGAGTGTAAAAAATGGCTCTGTCGCATCTGTAATATGATGCAAAAACTTTCAAATTATTTGTATATTTTTCCATTAAGCAGTTAGTGAAAGAAATTTATCAAAGTCAGAATTATAATTGTCATTGTCAGCAAGTTGTCCTTTTTTAATCATGTGCAAGAGCTCTATTCCTGCAATAGTCCTGGCGGCACTTCTAAAGGATTTGAAACCAAGCATCGGTCTAGTTCGTTTCTTTACAAATCTGTGATCGCCTTCTATCCTATTGTTTAGATATTTGTTATGCCTAATTTCTATTTGGTCTTCTTTAGATAATGGCTTATTGATCGAATTCAAAGCAGAAGTATTAGAGCCACTTTTATCTATATTAACCTTTATAGGCTGGCCACTAGATTTAATTGCTTTCCTGAAAAACGCTTTAGCTGCCCTTTTATCTCTTTTTGCTCTTAGCATAAAATCTATGGTATCCCCGTATTTATCAACTGCTCTATACAAATAGACCCATTTACCTTTAACCTTGATATATGTCTCGTCCATTCTCCAGCTGCCGTTGACTGGCTTTTTTCTTTTTCTGAATCTTCCTTCAAGTATTGGCATAAACTTTACTACCCATCTTTGTAGAGTGGCGTGATCTATGTTGAGTCCTCTCAACCCGCCTATCTCTTCTATCTCTCTGTAACTTAAAGAATATCTTCCTTTCATATACAGCGATACCATAATGATTTCTGCGCCATATTCATGGTTCTTAAAATACTTCATTAATTTTGGGTCTACTTTAAACATTATTACCAGCAACTATTTCTTTCAGAATATCAAAAATTCTTATGTGTTTCAACAGATGCGACAGAACCTGGGTGGTTGGTAAGCGTAACGTTACAACCTTTAGAAAATTGTGGAAAATCATAAGTAGAGATAATTGCACTTATTACACAGACGATTGGTCTGTTTATTCAGAGGTTATACCTCGCCATCAACATGTTGTTGGCAAACAACATACACTCTCAATTGAGTCCAATAACTCAAACACAAGGCACAGAATTGCAAGAATGACCAGAAAAACAAAGGTAGTTTCAAAATCTGAAGAAGTTGTCGATCTTACGATTAAGCTCTGGGTACATTTTGAGGATAACAATAATTTCCTAAGTGAGCAGGGCAATTTTATATCTATCTTTGGCTAACACTCTGATATGCTCTATTACTTTATAACCTCAATTCTGGATTAGAGTTGAGGTTATAAAGTTGGTAATCATATCTGCGGCATTGATATGAATACTAGTATATTTCGCATTATATGATGTTTCTATATTCTTTATTTTTTGTTGATCATTTAAAAAATCTTTTAAACAATTACTAAGCCAATCAATACTAAAACCATTTTCTTCTTTGAATATAATTTTCGAATTATCGGATAAAAATTTGGCATTATGGTATTGATGATTATCTTTCGCTTTTGCAAATGGAACTACAATTGCTGCCTTTTGAAAGGACATTAATTCTGCTATGGAAGATGCACCTGCTCTTATAATTAACAAATCATGCTGTTGATATAATTCCGCAATATTTTTGAAAAAAGAGGCTACTTGATATCCACAAAGGGTTTTTTTATAGGTATTAATAGTGCCATCAATTAAATTATTTCTTGTTTGTTGGGTGATTTGAATTTTCTTTTGAAGAGACTGATCTAAATTAAGTATCGCTTGTGGTATAACATCGCTAAATATTCTTGCACCTTGGCTTCCACCAATTACTAAAATCTTGAATAATTTTTTATTTTTCTCTGGTTTCTTAGAATTGATCAAAGTAATTATTTTACTCCGAAGTGGCAAACCTGCTAACACAACTTTTTTTATATATTTACTACTAATTTGTTTGGTGTTTGGAAAAGATATCAGTAAATTTTTGGCAAATGGTAAAAAAAGTTTGTTGATTTGCCCCAGAGAAGAATTTTGCTCATGCAATATCAAGGGAATACGAAAAATCACTGCGCTTAGCGCAGCTGGCAAAGTTGGGTATCCCCCAAAAGACATAATCAATTTGGGACGATTTAACAAAAAGGTGATTGAAATTTTGACAGTGCTAAAAAACAAAAGCAAAATGTTGATCAGCTTATTTATAATACCTGATCTAGGAGCAATAGACGTAATAATAAAAGTCTTCGTTTTTAGGAACGCTCCCTCTAAAAGTGATAAAACTCTTTTGTCACATACAAGCTGTATATCATATCCATTTTGCTTTAGTTTTTCTGCAATGGCTTCAGCAGGGAACAAATGGCCTCCTGTACCCCCTGCAGCCAAAACAATCAACCCCTTTCCTTTACTCATCGTTTTTACTATGTCCCAAAGTTTGTATCAACTCCTTAAAATCTCGTACCTCTTTGAAATCCATGTATACTGATGCATACCTGACATATGCCACTTGATCTATTTCTATTAATTCTTTCATAACCAACTCTCCAATGATTTTTGAGGTTATTTCTCCTTCTCCATATTTTTGAATTTTTTTAATTATATTAGATACAATGTTTTCTAGGTCGTTATGATTAAGGCGTCTTTTTCTTGTGGCTATTTCAAGAGAGCGTAATAGTTTTTGTGCATCCAATGGTCTTTTTTCACCACTTCTTTTTATCACTTTGATCTCCCTTACTTCCACTGCTTCATAGGTTGTAAATCTGGCGCCACAATTGTTGCAGAACCTTCTGCGTTTTATGTTTATATTGTCATCAGATGGTCTAGAATCCTTTACTTGCGTATCTAAAAAATCGCAAAACGGGCATTTCATACTTTAATCAAAAAACTAATAATTGGCTGAATTTTAGCATACATCAATGAATTAACTAGTCAAATAATGGATTTTTTATTATAATGGTGGAGTGATTTTATTAGGTGTGTTAGATAGTGTCGTCATGAGATTTGTGGTATAATATGAAAGAAAAGATAAATCAGGAGTAAAAATCGATTTAGGGCTACATAGGCATGATATAACAGATAATATGTGGGATTTGATAAAGGATCATTTGCCAGGAAGGGAAGGTACGTGGGGAGGTTTGGCACATAATAACAGAAGATTCATTAACGCAGTATTTTGGATATTAAGAACAGGTTCTCCCTGGAGAGATTTGCCTTCAGAATATGGAGGATGGAAAAATAGGTTCTGTCGCATCTGTTGAAACACATAAGAATTTTTGATATTCTGAAAGGGGAGTGTTGCCATAAGATAGATAAGATGCTAAAATGAATATAGCGAGCAACAAAGAAAATAGAAATATGAATACAGTAAAAAGATACCAAGACCAACAGTGCCGGAAGAATTGAGAGAAGTTGAAATAGATGAGATGTGGCATTTTGTAGATTCAAAAAAAACAAATTATGGATATGGAAAGCCTATAGTAGGGAGCTCAAGAGAGTTGTTGCCTGGGTGGTTGGTAAGCGTAACGTTACAACCTTTAGAAAATTGTGGAAAATCATAAGTAGAGATAATTGCACTTATTACACAGACGATTGGTCTGTTTATTCAGAGGTTATACCTCGCCATCAACATGTTGTTGGCAAACAACATACACTCTCAATTGAGTCCAATAACTCAAACACAAGGCACAGAATTGCAAGAATGACCAGAAAAACAAAGGTAGTTTCAAAATCTGAAGAAGTTGTCGATCTTACGATTAAGCTCTGGCTACATTTTGAGGATAACAATAATTTCCTAGATAGTGTCGTCATGAGATTTGTGGTATAATATGAAAGAAAAGATAAATCAGGAGTAAAAATGGATTTAGGGCTACATAGGCATGATATAACAGATAATATGTGGGATTTGATAAAGGATCATTTGCCAGGAAGGGAAGGTACGTGGGGAGGTTTGGCACATAATAACAGAAGATTCATTAACGCAGTATTTTGGATATTAAGAACAGGTTCTCCCTGGAGAGATTTGCCTTCAGAATATGGAGGATGGAAAAATACACATAAAAGATTTTGCAGATGGAGAGACAAAAGGATATGGGAGGCTTTATTGGAGATATTTGTGAAAGAACCTGATATGGAATGGTTAATGATAGACGCAAGTCATAGTAAAGTGCATCCACATGCTTCAGGTGCAAAAGGCGGCAATCAAGATATGAGTCGTACAAAAGGGGGCTCAATACAAAGATTCACCTTGCCGTGGATTCACATGGTATGCCACTCAAAGTTATGGGAGTGTTGCCATAAGATAGATAAGATGCTAAAATGAATATAGCGAGCAACAAAGAAAATAGAAATATGAATACAGAGTGTAAAAAATGCAGTAGCAGTAAATACGTTAAGAATGGTAACATTAGGGGTATGCAAAGGTATAAATGCAAAGAGTGTGGATGTAATTTTACAAGCACTAAATTAAGAGGCTGTTCGCCAGAGATGAAGGCTCTGGCAGTGTTATTGTACAGCATGGGAAAAAGTAGCTTTAGATGGCTAGGGAAATTATTTAAAGTAGCTCATACTAGCGTATATAAGTGGATAATACTGTATGCTAAAAAGATACCAAGACCAACAGTGCCGGAAGAATTGAGAGAAGTTGAAATAGATGAGATGTGGCATTTTGTAGATTCAAAAAAAACAAATTATGGATATGGAAAGCCTATAGTAGGGAGCTCAAGAGAGTTGTTGCCTGGGTGGTTGGTAAGCGTAACGTTACAACCTTTAGAAAATTGTGGAAAATCATAAGTAGAGATAATTGCAGTTATTACACAGACGATTGGTCTGTTTATTCAGAGGTTATACCTCGCCATCAACATGTTGTTGGCAAACAACATACACTCTCAATTGAGTCCAATAACTCAAACACAAGGCACAGAATTGCAAGAATGACCAGAAAAACAAAGGTAGTTTCAAAATCTGAAGAAGTTGTCGATCTTACGATTAAGCTCTGGCTACATTTTGAGGATAACAATAATTTCCTAAGTGAGCAGGGCAATTTTATATCTATCTTTGGCTAACACTCTGAAAGTTATTATCACAAAAGGCTCAGAAGCTGATTGCAAGCAGGCTGTTAATCTTATTGAAGAGATGAAAGCTGAGTACTTACTAGCCGACAGAGGGTACGATGTTAATTACATAATTGACCATGCCCAAGAATTGGGCATGAGAGTTGTTATTCCTCCTAAAAAGAACAGAATCACCCAGAGAAAATACGATAAAGATTTATACAAAATAAGGCATATTGTAGAAAACACCTTTCTTCATCTTAAAAGATGGAGGGGAATTGCAACCAGATATGCTAAAAATTCAGCTTCTTTCCTTGCCGCAATTCAGATTAGATGTTTATCTCTTTGGCTTAAAATCTCATGACGACATTATCTAAGTGAGCAGGGCAATTTTATATCTATCTTTGGCTAACACTCTGTCTGAAAGAAATAGTTGCTGGTAATAATGTTTAAAGTAGACCCAAAATTAATGAAGTATTTTAAGAACCATGAATATGGCGCAGAAATCATTATGGTATCGCTGTATATGAAAGGAAGATATTCTTTAAGTTACAGAGAGATAGAAGAGATAGGCGGGTTGAGAGGACTCAACATAGATCACGCCACTCTACAAAGATGGGTAGTAAAGTTTATGCCAATACTTGAAGGAAGATTCAGAAAAAGAAAAAAGCCAGTCAACGGCAGCTGGAGAATGGACGAGACATATATCAAGGTTAAAGGTAAATGGGTCTATTTGTATAGAGCAGTTGATAAATACGGGGATACCATAGATTTTATGCTAAGAGCAAAAAGAGATAAAAGGGCAGCTAAAGCGTTTTTCAGGAAAGCAATTAAATCTAGTGGCCAGCCTATAAAGGTTAATATAGATAAAAGTGGCTCTAATACTTCTGCTTTGAATTCGATCAATAAGCCATTATCTAAAGAAGACCAAATAGAAATTAGGCATAACAAATATCTAAACAATAGGATAGAAGGCGATCACAGATTTGTAAAGAAACGAACTAGACCGATGCTTGGTTTCAAATCCTTTAGAAGTGCCGCCAGGACTATTGCAGGAATAGAGCTCTTGCACATGATTAAAAAAGGACAACTTGCTGACAATGACAATTATAATTCTGACTTTGATAAATTTCTTTCACTAACTGCTTAATGGAAAAATATACAAATAATTTGAAAGTTTTTGCATCATATTACAGATGCGACAGAGCCAATTCTTATGCAGTGCTATCATAGTAAAACTGCTCTTTAAAAACCCGTTCATTCAAACTGTTATTCTTATCAAAAAGCAGTTGTTTTTCTAGGCTAAAATCAAGATATATCTCAACGGACTTAATGTCTCTAACCTCCTTTGAATCTGCAACAGCACTAACAGGTCTTTTTGCCCATTCTAAAATTTCAAGTTGAACTCTGCTTTTTCGTAAAATCAGTGCCCCATCCCACCTTCTAGGCCTAAATGGGCTGATTGGCATAAGAGATAAAAGATTGGAATTCAATGGTATAATGGGCCCATGCGCTGCAAAATTATACGCCGTACTTCCAGCTGGGGTTGACAATAAAATTCCATCTGCATGTAACGCATTCATCCTTAACACGCCGTCAATTGTGATTTTGATTTTTGCTATTTGATTTGTTTCCCGTAAAAGCGAAACTTCATTGAATGCATGAGCTTCCACGGTTTCGTTGTGATTTGTTGTGGCGATCATTTTTAACGGATACAATTTCACAATTTGAGCTGTGCCGACCTTTTCTATCAAATTATTTGGATCATATTTATTTAACAAAAACCCTAAAGAACCTCTGTTCATGCCGTATATTGGTGTTTTAGTGTGTTTTGACATATGCAATGCCCTTAACATTTCTCCATCTCCACCGAGTGTTATTATAGCACTAACCATTTGTAAGTTGGCATCTGATAATTCCACGAGATTATAGGTTTTTGATAATTTCTCAAAAGCGTCAACAGCATTTTTTGATTCCTTATTATATAGGCACCCTATTTGCAAATTGTTTATCATTAAGATTGTGTTATTATAACTTGCTTACACAATACTCTATATACACAAAAATAATGAGTAAGAAAGGTTATATTTTCGCAAAAGAGGATGTAGATATTTGGAGTGAAGCTATAAAAGATGTCAAAAGGTTAAAAGAAAGGACGTTAGCAGTTAGCAATATAAAAGCTGATATTACAATCAATAATAGGCGGAATACAATACCTCAAGTTCCTGTGCTAAAAGGGCAACAAAATTATGTGTTAAAACTTGGAGATGCAACAAAAATTAACCACAGCATGCTAAGGACCATTAGCAAAGGTAATTATAAAATCGACAGTTCAATAGATTTGCATGGTCATACCAAAGAGCTGGCTTATCATCAATTGATGACCTTTTTAGAAGATGGATGTGCGAGAAAATATAGGCTATTACTAGTCATTACGGGTAAAGGAAATAGTTCCCCTCAAAATTACTCCGTATTGAAAAATAGCATCATGGATTGGTTGACGATGTCCCGCTTTAACGAATATATTCTCTGCATTAGCTATGCTCACTATAAACACGGTGGGGACGGAGCATTTTATATAGTTTTAAAAAGATAGAATATCACTAATATTCCTGGCTCTTTTCGAAATTATCCATCGTCGATACATTTTCCAATTCTTAATTTGACTTGAGATATTTATAGATGTTGAAACACGGTAAAGTTCTAAAATTTTTGATTATTGTATTTGCTTTACAGGAAATTTGGTGCAATAATCTATGATCAATATAAACTACATATTTTTTACGCATGAAAACCAAAAACATTGCTATAGTATTGCTAACATTACTTGTGGTATTTGCTGGTTACCTTTACTACAAAAAATCCAAACAGGATGAAGTAAAGGTGGGAGCTGAGTTGTCGCAAGGTAATGTTGTTGGAGCAACTGCTACGGAATCTGGTGCTGAACCAAGCTCAGGTACTCCAGAAACAGCCAATACAGATGCGCCAGCAACTCCTGCTGAGTCTGATAGTTCTGCTGAACCAAGTTCGGGCGCTCCAGAAGCAACAAACACAGATGCGCCAGCAACTCCTGCTGCATCTGACAGTTCTGCTGAACCAAGCTCAGGTGCTCCAGAAGCAACAAACGCAGATACGCCAGCAACTCCTGCTGTATCTGATAGTTCTGCTGAGTCAAGCAATACTGAATCATCAGCTAATACAGGTGCAGCGCCAGCTGCGCCTGTATCTGAGACTGATGCATCGAATGTAAATACAGTTACAAAAAATGAAGTTGTTAATATTGTTAGAGATGAACTAAAAAATCATCCGGAAATTATTGTTGAGGCATTAAAAGATCACGCTAATGCTCAGCAGAAAGAGGAACAGAGATTGATGTCAAAAGCCGTGAAAGATAATAATGATGCGTTAGTTAATAACGATAGCGATCCCAAGTACGGGAACTCATCTGCGAAAGGGATTATAGTTCATTATTACGATTATAATTGCTCCTATTGCAAAAAAATGTCTGAAGTAATCAAAAAGTTAATTGATGAAAAACATAATGTATACATTGTGTTCAAGGAGCTTCCAGTTTTAGGAGATTCTTCTGTCAAAGCTAGTAAGGCTGCTTTGGCTGTTAATAAAATTGCTCCTAAGCAATATCTTGACTTCCATTTTGCTTTAATGGAGAGTAGAGACAATGGAAATATAGATCAAAAAATTGATAAAATAGCTAAATCTTTAAAAATAAATATAGTTCAATTGCATAAAGCGATGGAAAATAAAGAGTTAGATGAAATATTAGAAAATAATATAAAATTGGCAACAACAATCGGCATTAGAGGCGTGCCTGATATAATTATCAACGGTGACCTATACCCGGGAGCTATTAGCTATGAAGAGGCGCTAAAAGCTTTGGGAGAAGATAATAAAAACTAGTATATATACTCTGCCAATTTCAAAAAAACGTGGAGTAATTCAGTCTATTTTTAGTATCTTATGAAGTTGTAAAGATAATATTGCGCAGTGTTTTTTAGCAACCTGTTGCGCTAAGAGAAGGTTGTTTTGGTTTAAAAATTCGTCGTATTCATCCATGGGTTGAACATATACAGGAATGTTATATCTGCTCTGCCCTACTTCTGAAATATCACAATATTCTTTATTTTGTTTTGAAATAAGGAATTTTAAAGCCACTGTTTGTTCTAAAATATCTTTTCTGATACTATGGTATTTGCCGTTGGATGCCTTTGGAGAACATACCAGCTTTACCGCCTTTGGAATTTCGGTGTGGATTGTACCATTTGTTTCTACCTGGACCGTAAAATTGCGAAACAATAGATTGTCACACAACAATTTAATTTTTTGGCGCATTGGTTCCCCACCTGTGATGACGACTAAGTTTGCTCCATCCCTAATTGACATAACCACCTTTACAATTTCTTCAACGCTAAGAAGCTTGTAGCTATCAAACTCAGTATCACAGAAATCGCATGCAAGGTTACACCCGCTTAGTCTAATGAAAACTGCTTGATGACCAACATAAGGACCTTCTCCTTGTATTGTCAGAAATATCGATGTTACTTTTAGTTCGCCCCCATCTCCTTTTTCTGGGGCTAGCTTAGGGTTTTTGCCAAACATACAGATTGTTTAAATTGAGTTATACCCTGTTGATCCAAATCCTGCATTTCCCCTTGTGGTACTTTCTGGAAGAGTATCAGTAACATGCCAATTGATTGAAAAATATTGTGAGATAACCATCTGTGCTATTCGCATACCTTTTTCGATCACAAAATCTTCATGTCCTAAGTTAATTATTGGCACTTTGATTTCACCTCTGTAGTCCGAATCAATTGTGCCAGGAGCATTTATGACGGTGATACCATGCTTGATAGCAAGACCAGAACGTGGCCTAACTTGGGCCTCAAACCCTGTTGGCACTGCAATTGCTATACCTGTTGGAACCAAAACTCTTGCCATAGGTTTTAATAATATATCTTCCTCTATTGCAGCAACCAAATCTACCCCTGCGCTATATTGCGTTGCATGCTGTGGTGGAGACAGGTCTTTTAGACTGCTTAATTTTATAATGCTGATTTTAATTTCGTTCATATTTAATTTATATTAAAGTTTTAATTCTTACTACCTGTCCTTAATCTCCAGTATATATTCAAGAATAGAAGGGTCTTGCCAATTATATACCTCGCCTATTTTGGCGAAAGCCTCACCCTGTTTGTTGATGAAAACTGTGGTGGGTGGAGAGTTAACATTAAAATAATCCATCAATTTACGATTAGGATCATGATATATGGTTAAATTTTCAATCCCCAACTCGCTATAAAGCCTTTTTATTTTTTCAAGCTTAGATAATGTCGTCATGAGATTTTAAGCCAAAGAGATAAACATCTAATCTGAATTGCGGCAAGGAAAGAAGCTGAATTTTTAGCATATCTGGTTGCAATTCCCCTCCATCTTTTAAGATGAAGAAAGGTGTTTTCTACAATATGCCTTATTTTATATAAATCTTTATTGTATTTTCTCTGGGTGATTCTGTTCTTTTTAGGAGGAATAACAACTCTCATGCCCAATTCTTGGGCATGGTCAATTATGTAATTAACATCGTACCCTCTGTCGGCTAGTAAGTACTCAGCTTTCATCTCTTCAATAAGATTAACAGCCTGCTTGCAATCAGCTTCTGAGCCTTTTGTGATAATAACTTTGAGTGGCATACCATGTGAATCCACGGCAAGGTGAATCTTTGTATTGAGCCCCCTTTTGTACGACTCATATCTTGATTGCCGCCTTTTGCACCTGAAGCATGTGGATGCACTTTACTATGACTTGCGTCTATCATTAACCATTCCATATCAGGTTCTTTCACAAATATCTCCAATAAAGCCTCCCATATCCTTTTGTCTCTCCATCTGCAAAATCTTTTATGTGTATTTTTCCATCCTCCATATTCTGAAGGCAAATCTCTCCAGGGAGAACCTGTTCTTAATATCCAAAATACTGCGTTAATGAATCTTCTGTTATTATGTGCCAAACCTCCCCACGTACCTTCCCTTCCTGGCAAATGATCCTTTATCAAATCCCACATATTATCTGTTATATCATGCCTATGTAGCCCTAAATCCATTTTTACTCCTGATTTATCTTTTCTTTCATATTATACCACAAATCTCATGACGACACTATCTAATGGAACCGTCAGATATTGCTATTATCGCAACATCATCAACTTTATCTCTGTTTAATTCTTGCTGTAATTTGTCTAGTGATTTTAGTTCATTCGTGCATTCAATGCACCAGTTTGACCAAAAATTTAAAATAACAAACTTGTCTTTGAAATCTTTAAAACGTATCTCCTTAGAATTTTCATCAAGAAACTTGATGTTGGCCACCTTTTTAGGAACGGCATAGTAGTTGCTCTCTATAGCACTTATATACTCTTGCTGCATGCTATACATATCAGTTGAATTGGCAATTGTAATTGGGGCAAGAAGCAACAATACATTGACAAGTAAGACTAAACTATTCATTTTATATAATCATCTGGTAACATCCTTCTGTGGATTATAATGTTAAATTATAAAAAGTATATTATCTTTTTGCTCGTGATTCTTTTAAGCGGCTGTGGAGTTAAAGGAAAACTATATAGAGCTGATTCTAATAACGCACAAAAATCAGAAGAACAGTAAAGTGGAACAAGCTTTTATTACGTATTTGAATAGGAATCTCAATGAGTTGATGAAGGTTGGTGATGGCCGTGTGAAATTATTCGCAAAGATAGGTATACGAACATTCAAAGACCTGTTGTTTCACTTGCCGTATGATTACGTAAACAGGAGTTATTCTCCGTTAATTCATGAAATGCAGAAAGATGATCTGGTAACACTTGAGCTTACAGTTACAGAGGTGAGCTTCAACAACAGCATTCGCTCAAAAGCGCCAAGTAAAATTTTTTGTGAGAATGAAAGTGGCTTTGTAACACTAATATACTTTAATAAAATCCCCCCATATATTAAACAAAACTTTTTGATTAACAGTAAAATTATAGTAAGCGGCAAGATAGACATCCAGAGCGAGGGGTTTGTGATAATTCATCCAGATATCGTGGTTAAATCCAATGAACGGTATAAAATCCCTGTTATAGAGCCAATTTACCTGAAAGTTGAGGGTCTAACATCAAAGTTAATATGGAGTTTAGCGCAAAAGATATTGCCTTTGATTCCAACCATCAACGAATGGCTACCACAAGAACTGATTGCAAAAAAAGGTTGGAAAAGCTTTGTTGAATCGCTGAAAATTTTGCATAAGCCATCAAATCTCAATATCAACAATTTAAAAATAGCTAGAGATAGGCTGGCATTTGATGAGGTTTTGGCACATCAAATTTGCCTTAAGCTTCTCAGGAAAAAATTGCAGCAAGGTGCAAAAAATACTGTGCAGTTCTCTGGTCAATTAGTGAACGATTTATTAAAGAATTTGGGATTTCAATTGACCAAAGAACAACAAATGGCTGTCAAAGCAATAGAACAAGACCAGCTTTCGGATAAAAAAATGTTACGGCTTTTGATGGGGGATGTAGGATGTGGTAAAACTTTGGTTGCGTTGTGCGCAGCACTCAATGCTATTGAGAGCAAAAAACAAGTCGCGTTTATGGTGCCAACTGAAATACTTGCTAATCAACATTATAAGAACATCACAAGATATGTAGAGAAGTTGGGCATCAATTTGTGCCTATTGCTTGGCAATACCAAAGCGGAGGAAAGACGTCAGATATTGGAAAAACTACAAAATGGAGAGATTGATACAATAATTGGGACACATGCTTTGTTTCAAGATAAAGTAACATTTGCAAACCTTGGATTGGTGATTATAGACGAGCAGCATAGGTTTGGGGTGAAGCAGAGAATGTCTCTATTGCAAAAAGGGGAAAATGCAGATTTGTTGATGTTATCCGCCACGCCAATTCCAAGAACAATCAGCATGTTAAGCTATGGGGATATGGATGTTAGTATTATTAAAAATAAGCCCGTTTCTAATAAGGCAATTGTTACAACAATTCTGTCTAAATCTAAGATTGCTGCTTTGCTTGATAGAATTAAAGCGATAATCCAAAAGGGAGAGAGAGTTTACTGGGTATGTCCATTGATCGAGGAATCAGAAAAATTACAATTATCGTATGTTGAAAATAGCTTTGCCGTTTTGATTCAATCATTAGGGGATAATGTTGCAATGCTACATGGTAAAATGAAACCAGAGGAACGCGAAAAAGTGATGCAAGAATTTAAAGAGGGAAAAAAAACGGTTATCGTTGCAACCACTGTAATTGAAGTGGGGATTGACGTGCCAGAAGCAACAATAATGGTAATTGAAAACGCAGAGCGATTTGGTTTATCCCAGCTGCATCAATTAAGGGGTAGAGTTGGAAGGGGAAGTGCAGCATCATACTGCGTATTGCTTCATGGCCACAAGGTAAGTTTGGTTTCTAAAAAGCGGCTTAATATTTTAAAGAATTTTAGCGATGGTTTTAGAATTGCAGAAAAAGACCTTGAAATTAGAGGAAGTGGTGATTATCTAGGTTTTAGACAAAGTGGAGAGTCTGGGTTTAAGTTTTTCGATCCCCTAAAAAATGGTCAAATGGTGGATTTTGCAGATAATTATGCCAGCTCCATTGTAACAAAATACCCAAATCCAATCATCAAAATTTTACTACAGCTTTTTGACAAAGACATGTACTTCGCACAACATGATGTAACCTTAACTTAGTATACTCAAATTGGCCTCAAAATATTTCGGCTTTCGCATTTCGTCACGCATTCTTACACTCCTTCATGCTCATCGCTCATATTTCTGACTCTTTTCGAATTATCAGAGGTATATAACTTTACGTCCATCGTTTTTTCCGAATGGTCGATAAGAACTGTAGCACATGCACAACCAGTTACGTTTATTACTGTTGTCATCATATCCAAAAACCGATCAACGCTCGCAATTAAAAGCACTCCTTCTATAGGCAATCCAACTGAATTTAATACCATCCCAAGAAATAATAATACCCCTCCTGGAATTCCAGCCCCTCCAATTGAAGCAAGTGTACACATAACAAATAAAATAACATACTGACTTAACGAAAAATCCACTCCAAGCATCTGTGCAAAAAACACAGCACATGCACTTTGGTAAATTGCACCACCATCCATATTTAAAGCAGCAGACAACGGCAGTATGAAACGGCTACTTTGTTTTGAAACACCAAGCTTGGTTTCAACCACATCCATCAATGGCACCAAAGTAGCTTTAGAACTACTTGTCGCAAAAGCAAGTAACTGTGGTTCTATTATCTTACGGTAAAATGGGATCGGAGAGACTCCAGAAACAAATAGAATTAAAACCCCAAACAACAGATACTGAATTAAACATCCAATTCCTATGGTTGCAACAAGTTTACCCAAAGCAACTAAAATTCCAATACCTTCTGTAGCAACTATGGCTGCTATATATCCGAATACTCCAATTGGTGCTAGGCGCATTATTGATCTAATCACCTTAAAAAACAGTATAGCACTTTGTTGACAAACTTTTATCACCTCAGAGCACTCACTTCTTGCCGTATTTAAAATTGCCCCTATAAATAAGGCAAACATAACAACTTGTAATATATGTCCAGAAACCATTGCAGAGAATATATTGGTTGGTATTATGTCTATTAGCGTTTCGTATATAGACATTGAACCTACCTTAGGGACACTTTGAGAACCTTTAAATTGATCTAAAATGGTCTTTGATATACCAACACCCGGTTTTAATACCATGCTAACAATTATACCAACAGAAACTGCCAAGAATGAAGTAAACGTAAAGGTAATGATCGACTTGATACTAAGACGTCGCAAACCCTGTGTAGTTTCAATGTTTGTTATGCCGTAAATGATTGTGAAGAAAATCATCGGGATGGTTATCATTTTGATTAGATTTAAAAAGACAACCCCAAAGCAACTGAAGTACTGAGAATCCTCCCCCAACAACACACCAACTATTGCCCCTAATACTAGGGCAAGCAAAATCTTCTGCCATGGGGACAACCTTAAAAAACTCAGTTTCATGATATAAACTCCTTTTCTATTTTTACGACGATACAATCAAAACACCCTGCCATTCTTACACTAAAGACATAACGCACGCCAATACGTTTTATATCTTTTAAGCATTGGAAACGCTAAAATTTAGCATTACAATTTGCATAGAATACTATTATTCACATTGCCAAAGAAACTATAGGGTAAAGCTTATAAATGCAACATAAAAAAATATTTATAGATCCGATAAATATAAAGTATCCCTCAAGTCAGATTGAGAATTGGAAAATAGTTACCTGAATAGATTTTGTTCATACGTTATGTTTGTCAGAATGCATTTTTTAATCTCATCTTTACACTCTTTGGTATATAGCTTATTATCATTGATCTGCACCCCACCACTGGCTATCATACCAACTTTAGTGGGAGCGTTGAAAGATAAAATAAGGATAAATGTGATGGTTTGATTTAAGGAAGTTTGGACCATGGTCTAAAAAAATTAACAAAAAACTGGTTTCCCCAAGAATTCAAAAGATTTCTTTGAGGTGGGATATGGTAATTTTTAGCTTTTTATTGATTCTGCGAAGCGTGATTTTATGAGCTTAGGCAGTAAGAACCGTTAAACGTTTTAAATTAAAGCAGATAGCATTCATAAATTCAGCAAACTGATTTTTGGCAATTCCTATGTATCGCAATCGTTTATTATCTTGAGAAAACACCCTCTCAAACGGAGCCCTTATGGAAGTATAGTATCGATCAAGGTCAAAATTCTTTTGCTTCATATTGTTTTTCTTGATGGCGCAAAAATGAATACCTCTGCTTTTAGCTGCATTCTTTGCTGGTGCAACACAATACCCTTTGTCAGCATAAACTGCTCCACTATTTGGTAAAACATGCGCAACTCCCTTTGCATCGGTAACATTAGCAGGCGTTATAGCAACCTTGTTGATCATTCCGGATTGAATATCTACGCTTACATGTTTTTCTTATAGCCATACCAAAATTTACTACCACCCTTGCACCCTATTTTGGCTTGTTTATCATGTGCGACTTTAGGCAAGACTTCGTTGTTAAGTTTTTCATATTTTTGTTTTCTGGCTTCATCCCGCTCTTCCCATAAATTAGCTTTGGAGATCAAGTGACTTGCATCAACAAAAGTAGGGAGTGTTGCCATAAGATAGATAAGATGCTAAAATGAATATAGCGAGCAACAAAGAAAATAGAAATATGAATACAGAGTGTAAAAAATGCAGTAGCAGTAAATACGTTAAGAATGGTAACATTAGGGGTATGCAAAGGTATAAATGCAAAGAGTGTGGATGTAATTTTACAAGCACTAAATTAAGAGGCTGTTCGCCAGAGATGAAGGCTCTGGCAGTGTTATTGTACAGCATGGGGAAAAGTAGCTTTAGATGGCTAGGGAAATTATTTAAAGTAGCTCATACTAGCGTATATAAGTGGATAATACTGTATGCTAAAAAGATACCAAGACCAACAGTGCCGGAAGAATTGAGAGAAGTTGAAATAGATGAGATGTGGCATTTTGTAGATTCAAAAAAAACAAATTATGGATATGGAAAGCCTATAGTAGGGAGCTCAAGAGAGTTGTTGCCTGGGTGGTTGGTAAGCGTAACGTTACAACCTTTAGAAAATTGTGGAAAATCATAAGTAGAGATAATTGCAGTTATTACACAGACGATTGGTCTGTTT
Source organism: Candidatus Bandiella woodruffii (assembly GCF_034359465.1). Classification (NCBI taxonomy): domain Bacteria; kingdom Pseudomonadati; phylum Pseudomonadota; class Alphaproteobacteria; order Rickettsiales; family Candidatus Midichloriaceae; genus Candidatus Bandiella; species Candidatus Bandiella euplotis. The sequence continues at coordinate 453,753 of NZ_CP110820.1, forward strand.
ATTCAGAGGTTATACCTCGCCATCAACATGTTGTTGGCAAACAACATACACTCTCAATTGAGTCCAATAACTCAAACACAAGGCACAGAATTGCAAGAATGACCAGAAAAACAAAGGTAGTTTCAAAATCTGAAGAAGTTGTCGATCTTACGATTAAGCTCTGGCTACATTTTGAGGATAACAATAATTTCCTAAGTGAGCAGGGCAATTTTATATCTATCTTTGGCTAACACTCTGTGCAAGGTTAATTGGTGATTATGATAAAAGAGCATGGGGCGGTCAAATTAGAGAGAGAACACAGTTTGGCGCAGGTGATATATAATAGCACTTCGTATACTAAGGGAGTGTTGCAAGATGGAATAAAGAAAGGTATAGTGGAGTGGATTACAGAATAAAGAAGAGAAAAATGTCATCAGCGCATCAAATAATAATGGTATGTTTGGATCAATTGGTTGGTAGTGAGCATCAATATCGCAAATTTAAGGAGCTGTTTAATTTTGGGGCAGTAGAGCAAGAGCTGAAGGGAATTGAATCTCCTGCTAATTATAAGGGATATGGTGTTTTACGTTTATTTAAATGCTTGTTGTTACAGTTTATGGAAGATTTGTCAGATCGTGAACTAGAAAGATATTTGAGTGACAGTGTTGCAGCCAAGTGGTTTTGTGATTTTGATTTAACCGAAGCCACACCTGATTATAGCGTTTTTAGTAGAATCCGCTCAAAGATAGGAACAAATTTGTTATCAAAAATCTTTGCCATTTTTAGAGATCAACTAAAATCTCAAGGATATATGAGCGAGGTATTTACTTTTGCAGAGTGTTAGCCAAAGATAGATATAAAATTGCCCTGCTCACTTAGGAAATTATTGTTATCCTCAAAATGTACCCAGAGCTTAATCGTAAGATCGACAACTTCTTCAGATTTTGAAACTACCTTTGTTTTTCTGGTCATTCTTGCAATTCTGTGCCTTGTGTTTGAGTTATTGGACTCAATTGAGAGTGTATGTTGTTTGCCAACAACATGTTGATGGCGAGGTATAACCTCTGAATAAACAGACCAATCGTCTGTGTAATAAGTGCAATTATCTCTACTTATGATTTTCGGGAGTGTTTTAAAAGGGATAGGAAAGAAGAAAAGAATGTGATATAAGGAGAGGGAAGGAAAAAAAAGAAAGGGAAAAATGGAGAAAATAGAATGTAAATATTGCAAAGGGAAAGGGGTATCAAAAAATGGATATGCAAGGAAAAAGCAGAGATACAAATGTAAGAGTTGTAATAAAAACTTTACAGAAGGAGATGGTAGGAAGAATTGGAAATATGGTAATAAAGAGAGGAGCATGGTGATAAAGATGTATCTAAATAACTGCGGAATTAGGAGGATAGCTCACATATTAAATATCCCGTTAAGTACAGTATTTTATTGGATCAAACAAGCAGGGAAAGTAGTAGATGAGATGGTGACGAATCAAAAGATAGAGGGAGATAAGAGGCGTATAGAGATATTAGAGATGGATGAGCTATATACATACGTCAAAAAAAAGAGAATAAAACAAGAATATGGACTGCTGTCGATAGGGACAGATTCAAAACTGTTGCGTTTAAAGTAGGTTCAGGTGATAAAGAAAATTACGTAGATTTAGCTCGTGAGCTAGGAGAAAAATACCAAATTCGTTATATGTGTACAGATGGGTATGAGGTCTATTGTCATTATAAAATTGCTCAAATACATCTGCAGACAAAGTCTGAAACTTGTTTGGTTGAGAGCTTCAATTCCTCCTTAAGGGATATGCTTGCTAGATTAAATCGCAAGACTAAACGCTTTAGCAAGTGTTCTGAAATGCTAAGATTATCCCTTGTTTTATTTTTTAACAAAGCTTTAGCTCTTTCTATCTATTTATGAACACTCCCTGATTTTCCACAATTTTCTAAAGGTTGTAACGTTACGCTTACCAACCACCCAGGCAACAACTCTCTTGAGCTCCCTACTATAGGCTTTCCATATCCATAATTTGTTTTTTTTGAATCTACAAAATGCCACATCTCATCTATTTCAACTTCTCTCAATTCTTCCGGCACTGTTGGTCTTGGTATCTTTTTAGCATACAGTATTATCCACTTATATACGCTAGTATGAGCTACTTTAAATAATTTCCCTAGCCATCTAAAGCTACTTTTTCCCATGCTGTACAATAACACTGCCAGAGCCTTCATCTCTGGCGAACAGCCTCTTAATTTAGTGTTTGTAAAATTACATCCACACTCTTTGCATTTATACCTTTGCATACCCCTAATATTACCATTCTTAACGTATTTACTGCTACTGCATTTTTTACACTCTGTATTCATATCTCTATTTTCTTTGTTGCTCGCTATATTCATTTTAGCATCTTATCTATCTTATGGCAACACTCCCACCTTGCAATTAAATTGTCATCCACATGTGACATACTATGTTCCTTAGCTATTTCTGGCAATATCTCGTCTTTTAAAAGCTGTATTATCTTATACATATCTTTTTTTCTGGACTCTGACATATTATTCCCAAATATTTTTTTCGCCACTCCACTGCCAATTTCTTCTGCAATATGGTTGATCAATTGCAATTTTTCTACCTTCTGCATTCCCCCAATGCCATCAAAATTAGCTCCTTTAACTACCAAGTCCAAAGTTGTTAATGCATCTGTACTTAAATTACCAACTATCCTTGCGTCCTTAAGTACTAAAGCATCTTTTAATTCTGGATTTTTTTTCACAGCTTTTGCAAGGGAATCCAAAGTAACACCATCTAAAGTTGCATCAGTAAAATCAATTTTGCCAGACGACACATGTTCTCCTGGATTAAAAAATAAACTGATGTTCTCAAAGTTAACATTTGTCAGTACTGAATTGCGGAAACTTATTTGATTTGGAAACTGAGCACTATCAAAACTAACATTGGAAAGATTTGCATTGTTAACACTCAAACTTTTATCAAATTTAGCTCGGATAAAAGAACTAAGTTCAATTTTGGAGTTGTTAAAGTTTAAATTGATAAAATAAGCATCGGTAAAGCTAAATCCATCGATTGTAATTCCATCAAAACCATTACCAAGCTTCGCATTATCTAGGGTAATTCCATTAAAAGATCTCAATTGGGTGGCATTTTCAAGGCTGTTTAACCAATAAAAATCTTCATAGTGGCTTAATATATCGCTGAGCAATATATTTGTATCTTCCACTCCATTTGCACGTATAGCATTCTCCACATCGGCCCCGATTTCTAACTTTGGTTTCGAAAGGTATTGCCACACAGGGAAAGTTGTTAAAATGGGTAAAACAAATTGGTTAGACTTTAGGATAGCTTCTGTCCAGTTTAGAATCCCACCATTATACAATGTTTTTGTTAATGCTTTGACCGCTTCTTCACTGATTAAAACATCAATTATTAAGTTTTTAACTAACTCATTAACTTTTACTTCCCCAAGGTACTTGTGCTTTAAGTCCCTTAACATTGGAATACGTTCCGTAAGAAACTGGGTAAAATCGCCTATCGCTGTAGAATTACTAGTTAAAAATCTTTTGAACTTCGCGTTATTTAAAAGTGTATCAATCAATACAGCATAATTTTTATCTTGAGAATAATTAGATAGTGTCGTCATGAGATTTGTGGTATAATATGAAAGAAAAGATAAATCAGGAGTAAAAATGGATTTAGGGCTACATAGGCATGATATAACAGATAATATGTGGGATTTGATAAAGGATCATTTGCCAGGAAGGGAAGGTACGTGGGGAGGTTTGGCACATAATAACAGAAGATTCATTAACGCAGTATTTTGGATATTAAGAACAGGTTCTCCCTGGAGAGATTTGCCTTCAGAATATGGAGGATGGAAAAATACACATAAAAGATTTTGCAGATGGAGAGACAAAAGGATATGGGAGGCTTTATTGGAGATATTTGTGAAAGAACCTGATATGGAATGGTTAATGATAGACGCAAGTCATAGTAAAGTGCATCCACATGCTTCAGGTGCAAAAGGCGGCAATCAAGATATGAGTCGTACAAAAGGGGGCTCAATACAAAGATTCACCTTGCCTTGGATTCACATGGTATGCCACTCAAAGTTATTATCACAAAAGGCTCAGAAGCTGATTGCAAGCAGGCTGTTAATCTTATTGAAGAGATGAAAGCTGAGTACTTACTAGCCGACAGAGGGTACGATGCTAATTACATAATTGACCATGCCCAAGAATTGGGCATGAGCGTTGTTATTCCTCCTAAAAAGAACAGAATCACCCAGAGAAAATACGATAAAGATTTATACAAAATAAGGCATATTGTAGAAAACACCTTTCTTCATCTTAAAAGATGGAGGGGAATTGCAACCAGATATGCTAAAAATTCAGCTTCTTTTCTTGCCGCAATTCAGATTAGATGTTTATCTCTTTGGCTTAAAATCTCATGACGACATTATCTAGTAAGTGCTTCTTGCATATCTTTATTCTCGCCAATAAATTTAACTAACCTAAAAATCAACGTAGCATTTTCGCTACCCAGCATATCAACCAAAGCTGATTTTAACTGTGCCGCCTCTTCATTTCCAACATCTTTTAAAAGAGCTGCTGCCAATTTCCCTATATCAATTTTGGTATTGCTCAAGTATTTATCAACATTATCTTTAATAGATGGCGTGCTTTGAATCACCCTATTCACAAGAGAGCTAATAGCATCAGCGTTACCATTTAAATAATTTTTCAGCCCCAAATTTGTTCCAGCAAGCTCATTTATTTCACGCAATATTTCAAATGGCCTATCTCTTAATGCATAAATGTCGCCCAACCCCTTAGCATCACCCAAAAGATATGGTATAATCCCTGTTATTAAGTTTACTTCCTCATCTTTTAAATTCAACCGTTGCAATACCTCAAGCTTTTTAAACATAGCACTAACAAGCGAGGCATATGCTTGACCGTTATTTTTAAGATATTCCTGTAAATCTTGGTTTTCACCGATCAACGTAATCACCTTGTTGATTAACAATTCTGTTTTCCCATCGTTCATGCATTCTAAAATATCTTTTGCCTTCTCTGGGGTCTTTACAAGTTCTTTTATTATATTTAGAACTGCTTCGCCACAACCGAAATCCTCACACATGTTTTTTAACATGGGAACATTGTTGATCACCCCTATTGCAATCTCTGAAGCAATTTCTGGATTTTGTGCGAAAGCTTCTTTCAAGTCCTTATTTGCACTCAAAACTCCCATTAAACCCTCAGCCCACTGAAACAATGCCTGGTTCCTTATTGAATTAATAGTGCTTTCCAACTTCGCAGGCTCTTTGAGAAGAATCGGTACAGCATCTAAGAGTTCATCCGTGACACCAAAATTTTTCAGCGTTTGGTCTATTGGTTGTCCATTTTTAACTTCTTTAAAATACTCAATAAGATTACTCCCCTCCCCTCTTAATACGCCCTTCAAATTATCATTTTGGCCATCAGGCTGGTCAGCTATAATTCCAACAACATTTTCCGCCAATCTCATATAATCCGGGGAATTCCTTAAAAACGCTGTGACTGCTTCCTTGGTAAGCTCTTCATCGCTCTTTTGATTTTGCATTTTGGCTTTCTCAAATCTTAAGTAGTCACTAATAAATCTGTCAAGAGCTTGGTTCTCTTGATCTAATTTCCTTTGAGCGTCTCCCTCTAAAGCATTGATTTTAACCTCGTACCGCTTTATTAATATATCCTGAGCAGTAGAGATGTCAATTTTCTCTGGTAATAAGGAATTTATTTTAGTTTTGGGAAAACCAGTCTTCACCATTTCTTCTATGAGTTGTTTCCTGAGGGCGACAGGATCATTATAAACATTTGCGATATTTTGTAACCAGTTCCTCAGTCCCTTTTCAAGCTGTCCATTTTCATATATAACATAATTTTGAATAAATTTCTCTCTATCTAAAGGGGTTATGTTAAATTTGAAATAATTGTTCAATAACTCTTCTCTCAACACTTCGCGGCTTTTTTTATCACCCAAAAGCTCCAAACCAGCATTCGCAACATTTCTTAACAACTTGCTATTTTTATCGTCTGCAGGTAATGCAAATAACTTTACCAATCCTTTAACTATCTCTTTATTTTTCCCAATTTGTTCCAGTAGCTGCGTTTTCTCCACCAAAAGCTTTTGCATTTCCGGTTCTTTGATGACAGAAGCAAGTTTATACAGCGGGTATGAGAATGGTTGGAATGACACCAGTGTAACACCAAACAGGCGTAAAGGCGATGTTATCAGCGCCAGTCCAAACTTAGTAGCTTCAACAGCAACCAAACCAGCCGCAGCTGGAATTCCAAGCACAAGTGCAACTGGTGTACCCAGCATCACTTTACCCCAGGTTGGCAGAGATAAAAAAGCCTTAACTGGGGTTTTTATAGAATCGATAATTTTAAAAACAGGTACGGTTCGTAAAAATCCATCAAAACTTCGGGCATATTCGTCATATTCCATAAATTTTTTCGATTTCTCTTCTTTGTCTTTTTGTACCAAATTATTAACCAGATCACTCATAAAAATCCATTATTTGAAAAATAAATTATACAGTGAATCTTATGATTACCCCTTTAAAACCCACCACAGATTCTAAAGCCTAATTTAGTTTTTACGAAACATCAAGTATGAAATTAACGTGTTAAATGTGATAACTGGAAATAAAACAGCCAAAATTACTGATATTTGCCCGGAAGAACCTAGTGCATGAACAAAGTTAGTGGAAAAATATATAGTAAAGCCTGTTACTAAACAAAACAATGGAGATAAGTCTAATTTTTTTCTATGAGAAACGTTGTAGCAATAAAAATAACTTACCATAGCCATGCTTATAAGAAAAATTGGCGAAAAAACTTCTTTCAAGAACTGCATTATATATTTTGTTGAAGATAGTCCTGAATCATCCGCTATTTTTATAAACTCTAACAGTTGAAAGAAAGATATAGTTTCTATAGAAGTTAGATTTTCAAAAATTTGTGATATGGAAATTTGAATCGGCAAGGTTATTGTTGGCATAGACTGTATTTCAAAATCCCGATCAATTAAAGTTGCATCTTCTGCAATGATTTCATCTTGCATAAGTAAAATTTTCTTAGCGGAGACTTGTTTTTGTAATGCACCGGTTTTATCGATGATGAATATGTTCGTGTCGTGCATAGTTTTAAATGCCTGCGAAACCCTTAAGGCATTGATAATGACATCATCCTCTCCAAGTTTATTTTTAAGCCATATCCCAGATTTTGAAACAGCAATCAAACTTACTTGCTTTTTAAACTTATGAGCCTCATAATTTTGATACTTACGTAGAAACATAGTGCCGACTGGGTTGATAAGAACCACATTGATAATTCCAAATACCAAAACGGCTGATAATACGGGGATTATTATATTAAAGCTGGACATACCAACGCTTTTTGCTGCAATAATTTCATTATTTTTATTTTTTATATAAAAGAATATTAGTGATGAAACCAAAACAATCATTGGTACCACCTGGCGGAGACTGCTATAATTTTTCATCAAAGCAAGCTTTATTAATACTGGTAATTTTAGCGAATATTTGGAGGTGATACGTAGTATTTCCAATAAATCAAACAACAGTATAATAAGAAAAAAAGCAGCTAAGGTAAAAAACAACGTCTTAAAGTAATCTACGAAGTTTCTTTTAAAATACGTTTTAGAACTAACCATCTATGTAACTATAAATTGTTTCAATTGCCTTTTTTGAAACATCTTCGTTGCTTTTAGAAAGCGCTTTTGCATTGAGCATCAGCTGATTCCTATATTTAGAATCCTGAAAAAGACTAAACAGCTCCTTCTGAAGCTCATCTATATCATTTACTATGCATATAGCTTTGTGTTGTTGAAATTCATCCACCGTTTCTTTAAAATTTGAAGTATATGGCCCAACTATTATCGCAGTCTGAAGTTTTGCTGGCTCTAAAATATTGTGTCCTCCTAAATTCTTGAGCAAAGAACCTCCAATAAATGCAATTTCAACAGCTTTGAAATAGTTTCCCAACACTCCAAATGCACCGATCAGCAACATCTCACTATCATCTTGAAAATTATTGATATCTGTAATAAAGCTCATACCATAATTTTGGGCTATGGTCTTTACCTTTTCTATCCTATTTGGATGGCGTGGAATGATGATTGTAAACAAATTAGGCACCTGCTTTTTCAGCTTTTGATGCATTTTAATAAGCATTTCTTCTTCACCATTATGGGTGCTGACTGCCAAAAAAACATTGTTATCCTTTAGTTTTTCCTTAAGAACAGCAACAAGCTCTTTGGAGTAACCAAGTGGTGGAGATGAATACTTAAAATGGCCTATAAGTTCAAGGTTGTCAGGGGTAAAATGAGAAAACCTATTGTAGTCCAACTGACTGGCTGGAAATATAACAGAAAATTTTTTCAGCAGTCGAGCGATAGATTTTTCGAATAGCTTCCAATTTTTAAACGATCTATCAGAGAGCCTACCGTTCAATAACAACAGCGGTATATTTTTTGTTGTTTCATTAATAATATTTGGCCACAATTCGGATTCAATAAATACTGCAACCTTAGGATTCCAATAGTTCAAAAAATTTCTGATAATAAAAGCAAAATCCAGTGGAAGAAATTGATGGACTGCACCTAAAATTCCGTGGGATTTGAAAATTTTTGCGGATGTTTGGGTGGCAGTCGTAACTAAGCACGTGATGTCATTTCTCTCAGCCAATATCTTTTTGACTAATGGTATAGCAAGATTAACTTCCCCAACGCTTACAGCATGAAACCACACCACCTGCTTGCCTGACCGCTTGTTTTGGCAGATTGTGAATCTCTGCAGTATGCTTGTGATGCTTTCTGTTCTTTTAAACAACCTAAACATCATGCATAACAAAACAAATGGAAGAAGTAGAACAGATAAGATTTTATATATTCTCATAACAATTGCTAATCAGACTTGTATTTCACATATGGAATCTAATGCTTGCATTTGCTCTAACATTAAATTTTCCAATTTTTGTTCGTTTCTCTCTTTAAAATATACTGGTAGCGAGATATTTACAAAAATTTTTGAAAAAGGTAAAGGTATCATGAATTTATCCCAAGTGTTTAATATTTTCACTTTAGTTGAAGAAAACGATACATGGATGATTGGGATGTTAAACTTTGCAGCTATATTTGTAATGGCGCTATTAACCTTATATCTAGGGCCTCTTGGGCCATCTGGTATTATAACTATCCTTTTATTATTGGATATATCTTTGACAATTTGTTTGGTAGCTGACATTCCGCCTTTATAGGTTGACCCTCTAATTGTTTTATGTCCGTATAGATTTATGAATTTATCTATATACTTTCCATCATTATGTATGGATGTTAAAACCTTAAAAAAGCCATATTCCTGCATAATTTTAGGAAATATCAATATTCTTCCATGCCATAACGCCACGAAACACGTTTTTTGTGATTCTAATACAGCTTTTGCACCATCATCAATTTCCACTTGAATTTTTGATGTTAAAAATAGCACTTTTAGGTATAAATGCACCGTCCTTGCCACGCAAGATATAAAAAAATCTAAACGTAACAAGCCTTTCAAAAGCTGCTTTATGTATTTTTTTTGCTTGGCCAGATGCTTGTATCATTATATCTGAATAATATCTTGTATCATTAACCCAAATGAAAAACTTATGTCAAGCCCTATTTTACAGATGACTGGGGAGTGTTTTAAAAGGGATAGGAAAGAAGAAAAGAATGTGATATAAGGAGAGGGAAGGAAAAAAAAGAAAGGGAAAAATGGAGAAAATAGAATGTAAATATTGCAAAGGGAAAGGGGTATCAAAAAATGGATATGCAAGGAAAAAGCAGAGATACAAATGTAAGAGTTGTAATAAAAACTTTACAGAAGGAGATGGTAGGAAGAATTGGAAATATGGTAATAAAGAGAGGAGCATGGTGATAAAGATGTATCTAAATAACTGCGGAATTAGGAGGATAGCTCACATATTAAATATCCCGTTAAGTACAGTATTTTATTGGATCAAACAAGCAGGGAAAGTAGTAGATGAGATGGTGACGAATCAAAAGATAGAGGGAGATAAGAGGCGTATAGAGATATTAGAGATGGATGAGCTATATACATACGTCAAAAAAAAGAGAATAAAACAAGAATATGGACTGCTGTCGATAGGGACAGATTCAAAACTGTTGCGTTTAAAGTAGGTTCAGGTGATAAAGAAAATTACGTAGATTTAGCTCGTGAGCTAGGAGAAAAATACCAAATTCGTTATATGTGTACAGATGGGTATGAGGTCTATTGTCATTATAAAATTGCTCAAATACATCTGCAGACAAAGTCTGAAACTTGTTTGGTTGAGAGCTTCAATTCCTCCTTAAGGGATATGCTTGCTAGATTAAATCGCAAGACTAAACGCTTTAGCAAGTGTTCTGAAATGCTAAGATTATCCCTTGTTTTATTTTTTAACAAAGCTTTAGCTCTTTCTATCTATTTATGAACACTCCCGATGACTGCTATTACGCTGCCTGCAAAATTACTTATATACCAAGATTTACTACTTTCCCCTGTTTTCTAGGATGGGGGAAACATAAAACTCTCGGATAACAGTATACTGTCCAATGAGCCCATTATTATCAAGGTTTAACACACGACTTAATGTTGTTAGAAATCACATCTTCCCATACTTTTCCATTATCCAACAATTTTTCTTTACTGCATAACAATTCAGCATGGCTTTCTGTTGCGTACTCAAAGTTTGGCCCTTCAACAATTGCATCAACTGGACAAGCCTCCTGACATAAACCACAATAAATGCACTTAGTCATATCAATATCATACTTTGTAGTTCGCCTACTTCCATCATTCCTTGCTTGGGCTTCTATTGTGATGGCTTGAGCAGGACAAATTGCTTCGCATAACTTGCAAGCAATACAACGCTCCTCACCGTTTTTATACTTCCTTAAAGCATGTTCTCCCCTAAATCTTGGGCTTATGTAACCTTTTTCAAATGGGTAATTCAAAGTAACCTTTCTCTTAAAAAGATATGTCAAGGTAACCCACATACCTTTGAGAATCTCAAATAACAAGAAGGACTTTATATATAATTTTAATGGACGAATCATTCTATTTACAATGCTCATGGCATATGTCAGATAGTAGACAAAACTCTAACAAAGTAAAGAATTTAGTATCATTAAAAAAAATTTTTTTGGCTAAGTGGACTTATAACTAAAATTATAGTACCCTTGCGGTGGATTTAGTGTGGATAAAGTATGAAAAAAGACAAAGCTCCAAATTTAAAAAACATGCTGGATGAAGTGCAAAATCTAAAGTCAGAGATGTGCGCGCAAAGAATTATTGATCTGTGGGATTACAAAAACTTATGCCAAAGAGAAAATTTTATAATAGATTTAATTAAAGAATTTCAGAGTGTTAGCCAAAGATAGATATAAAATTGCCCTGCTCACTTAGGAAATTATTGTTATCCTCAAAATGTACCCAGAGCTTAATCGTAAGATCGACAACTTCTTCAGATTTTGAAACTACCTTTGTTTTTCTGGTCATTCTTGCAATTCTGTGCCTTGTGTTTGAGTTATTGGACTCAATTGAGAGTGTATGTTGTTTGCCAACAACATGTTGATGGCGAGGTATAACCTCTGAATAAACAGACCAATCGTCTGTGTAATAAGTGCAATTATCTCTACTTATGATTTTCCACAATTTTCTAAAGGTTGTAACGTTACGCTTACCAACCACCCAGGCAACAACTCTCTTGAGCTCCCTACTATAGGCTTTCCATATCCATAATTTGTTTTTTTTGAATCTACAAAATGCCACATCTCATCTATTTCAACTTCTCTCAATTCTTCCGGCACTGTTGGTCTTGGTATCTTTTTAGCATACAGTATTATCCACTTATATACGCTAGTATGAGCTACTTTAAATAATTTCCCTAGCCATCTAAAGCTACTTTTTCCCATGATGGGAGCGTTGAAAGATAAAATAAGGATAAATGTGATGGTTTGATTTAAGGAAGTTTGGACCATGGTCTAAAAAAATGGTTCTGTCGCATCTGTTGAAACACATAAGAATTTTTGATATTCTGAAAGAAATAGTTGCTGGTAATAATGTTTAAAGTAGACCCAAAATTAATGAAGTATTTTAAGAACCATGAATATGGCGCAGAAATCATTATGGTATCGCTGTATATGAAAGGAAGATATTCTTTAAGTTACAGAGAGATAGAAGAGATAGGCGGGTTGAGAGGACTCAACATAGATCACGCCACTCTACAAAGATGGGTAGTAAAGTTTATGCCAATACTTGAAGGAAGATTCAGAAAAAGAAAAAAGCCAGTCAACGGCAGCTGGAGAATGGACGAGACATATATCAAGGTTAAAGGTAAATGGGTCTATTTGTATAGAGCAGTTGATAAATACGGGGATACCATAGATTTTATGCTAAGAGCAAAAAGAGATAAAAGGGCAGCTAAAGCGTTTTTCAGGAAAGCAATTAAATCTAGTGGCCAGCCTATAAAGGTTAATATAGATAAAAGTGGCTCTAATACTTCTGCTTTGAATTCGATCAATAAGCCATTATCTAAAGAAGACCAAATAGAAATTAGGCATAACAAATATCTAAACAATAGGATAGAAGGCGATCACAGATTTGTAAAGAAACGAACTAGACCGATGCTTGGTTTCAAATCCTTTAGAAGTGCCGCCAGGACTATTGCAGGAATAGAGCTCTTGCACATGATTAAAAAAGGACAACTTGCTGACAATGACAATTATAATTCTGACTTTGATAAATTTCTTTCACTAACTGCTTAATGGAAAAATATACAAATAATTTGAAAGTTTTTGCATCATATTACAGATGCGACAGAGCCAAAATGACGATGCCAACTTTTAAAAGACGCGAGCAATCTAATTTCTTAAAATCTTATGATTACCTATCCACCTGTAACAAATCTATCAGGCTTTTTATTTTTCTATCTATGGGGATTTCAAAAATCATCGGTTTTTGTGTTTTTGGATGATAAAACATTAATTGATGAGCATGAAGGGCTTGTCTTCCTAACAATCTAATTTCCTCTACTACTTGCGAAGATACAATTCCCACATTAAAGTTATAGTAAATTGCGTATTTTTGATCGCCCACTATTGGATTATTTTTATATTTCATGTGCACTCTAATTTGATGAGTTCTTCCAGTTTCAAGCTCGCATTCAACCAAACTAAACATTCTATTTTCAAAAACCTTAAGCACCCTATAATTTGTGACAGCAATTTTGCCAACAGCGCCACCCACAACCCGCATTTTTGTTGGATCTTTTTTACATGGAGCGATGTTGGTAGCTATCTGCCCCATCACCGGATTAGGAACGCCATAAGTTAGAGCCAAATATTTTCTTTTGACTTTTCTTTCCATAATCTGGCCACACAGATATAAATGCGTTTCATTATTCTTTGCAACCAACATTAATCCAGATGTATTTTTGTCTAATCGGTGAACAATCCCAGGCCTTGTCTCTCCACTTGCGGATGATAAGTTTTCAAACTGCGCAATCAGTGCGTTGGCCAATGTGTCATTTTGAGTATTGGCACCAGGATGCACTGTAAGGCCAGCAGGCTTGTTTATTACAAGTAGGTCCTCATCTTCATACACCACATCAAGATTAATATGATATGGCTTTAATGTTGTTGGCTTTGAATGAATAGTTAAATTTATTCTATCACCGCATTTTATTTTTTTACCACAATTTTTTTCTACGTTATTGTTTAAATAAACGCTAGAATTAAGAATTAAAAATTGGATTTGTGATCTGGTTCTTCCCCCTAACTGAGAGGTGATGTATTTATCAATCCTTTCACCCCCCTCCCCTTCCTTCACTTCAAAACTATATATTTCTCCTTCCGCCATAATCAGATTATAAATAACAACTAGATAATGTCGTCATGAGATTTTAAGCCAAAGAGATAAACATCTAATCTGAATTGCGGCAAGGAAAGGGCTCTGTCGCATCTGTAATATGATGCAAAAACTTTCAAATTATTTGTATATTTTTCCATTAAGCAGTTAGTGAAAGAAATTTATCAAAGTCAGAATTATAATTGTCATTGTCAGCAAGTTGTCCTTTTTTAATCATGTGCAAGAGCTCTATTCCTGCAATAGTCCTGGCGGCACTTCTAAAGGATTTGAAACCAAGCATCGGTCTAGTTCGTTTCTTTACAAATCTGTGATCGCCTTCTATCCTATTGTTTAGATATTTGTTATGCCTAATTTCTATTTGGTCTTCTTTAGATAATGGCTTATTGATCGAATTCAAAGCAGAAGTATTAGAGCCACTTTTATCTATATTAACCTTTATAGGCTGGCCACTAGATTTAATTGCTTTCCTGAAAAACGCTTTAGCTGCCCTTTTATCTCTTTTTGCTCTTAGCATAAAATCTATGGTATCCCCGTATTTATCAACTGCTCTATACAAATAGACCCATTTACCTTTAACCTTGATATATGTCTCGTCCATTCTCCAGCTGCCGTTGACTGGCTTTTTTCTTTTTCTGAATCTTCCTTCAAGTATTGGCATAAACTTTACTACCCATCTTTGTAGAGTGGCGTGATCTATGTTGAGTCCTCTCAACCCGCCTATCTCTTCTATCTCTCTGTAACTTAAAGAATATCTTCCTTTCATATACAGCGATACCATAATGATTTCTGCGCCATATTCATGGTTCTTAAAATACTTCATTAATTTTGGGTCTACTTTAAACATTATTACCAGCAACTATTTCTTTCAGAATATCAAAAATTCTTATGTGTTTCAACAGATGCGACAGAACCTAAAAAATACAGTAGCAGTAAATACGTTAAGAATGGTAATATGGAAGTGTTGCCATAAGATAGATAAGATGCTAAAATGAATATAGCGAGCAACAAAGAAAATAGAAATATGAATACAGTAAAAAGATACCAAGACCAACAGTGCCGGAAGAATTGAGAGAAGTTGAAACAGATGAGATGTGGCATTTTGTAGATTCAAAAAAAACAAATTATGGATATGGAAAGCCTATAGTAGGGAGCTCAAGAGAGTTGTTGCCTGGGTGGTTGGTAAGCGTAACGTTACAACCTTTAGAAAATTGTGGAAAATCATAAGTAGAGATAATTGCACTTATTACACAGACGATTGGTCTGTTTATTCAGAGGTTATACCTCGCCATCAACATGTTGTTGGCAAACAACATACACTCTCAATTGAGTCCAATAACTCAAACACAAGGCACAGAATTGCAAGAATGACCAGAAAAACAAAGGTAGTTTCAAAATCTGAAGAAGTTGTCGATCTTACGATTAAGCTCTGGGTACATTTTGAGGATAACAATAATTTCCTAAGTGAGCAGGGCAATTTTATATCTATCTTTGGCTAACACTCTGTTATAGAAAAGATGAAAACATCTCATGGATAGACACCCAAGTCTCAATAAAAGGATAGGATATATGAGTGATAGGCACTGGGAGCTTATAAAAGCTATGCATAAAAGTGAAATTGTAACCCCCCATAACAACTTCTTGACATAAATGGCTTGCTTTGATAGATATTTTGGTATGCTATAATTCTAGAGAATGAAATACCATTGAGAAAGTTCATAATACATTGTCTGTTTTTTGCACTTTTCTGTTTTAATGCTATATTATGCTATTCAGGCTCTTCAATACAAAGTTCATCTAAATATGCAAGCATAGTTTTAAATGCAGATACCGGGGAGGTGATGTATTCGAAAAATGCACATCATAAAAGATACCCTGCTTCGCTCACAAAGATGATGACGCTATACTTAGCATTTGAAGCTTTGCAAAAAAAGAAGCTAAATCTTGGACAGAGCGTGACTGTGTCACAAAAGGCAGCTAGTATGCCAAAAAGTAACATAGCTTTAAAAGTAGGACAAAAAATTACGATTCGTCAGGCTGTTTATGCGCTTATCGTAAAGTCTGCAAATGACGCAGCTGTTGTGTTGAGTGAGGCAACTGCAGGTAACGAAGCAAAATTTGTAGCCCTTATGAATAAAAAGGCTAAAGAACTAAATATGCATAATACAAACTTCCAAAATTCCCACGGCTGGCATAATGATAGGCAATACACAACCGCACATGACCTGTCATTGTTGGCTTCTGCCTTGAGAAAAGACTTTCCCAATTACTATCATTTGTTTGCGATGAAGTCTTTTATGTATAAGGGAAAAAGAATAGAAGGGCACAATAGAGTGTTAAGTAGGTATAAATGGGCTGACGGATTAAAAACGGGCTATGTCGCTGCCTCTGGTTTTAATTTAGCAACTTCAACAAAGCGCCCAGAGGGTAAGCTTATTGCAATTGTGATGGGGGGACAAACTGCCAAAGCAAGAGATGATCACATGATACATTTGCTCAATAGTGTATACAGCAAAATACAACCTAATAAAAGGCATAAAAAACAGCATATTATAGCTAAAAAAAGGCAATACATCTTCATGTATGCTACCAACTCACATAAAAAAACAAGCTCTGCAAAAATCAAAGCTACACGTCGAAACAAATGAGTGCTCTTAGGTTGTTTTTAGCGCCATCAATTGTCAAAGACCAGCAAATTAGGTTGGAAAGGGAAAACATTCATTATCTGCTAAACGTAATGAAAGTCAAGAACCAGGAAGATGTTTATATATTTAACGATAAGGATGGGGAATGGCTGAGTAAGGTGGATATAATATCTAAAAATAATGTATTCCTGATTCCCACTATAAATATAAGGATGCCATCCAATCTTTCGAAAATAATCCTAGCCTTTTCATTATTGAAAAGACAAAACAACAGTTTAGTCGTACAAAAAGCCACAGAATTAAATGTGCGCGAAATATACCCTATTGTTACTAAGAGGTCGATTGTACGTGATATTAATATTGAAAAATTTTATTTAGTTGCAAAAGAAGCGGCTGAACAATGCAATAGACTTGATATTCCAAAAATTCATAATATCTTAAGCATAGGTGAGCTTATTACGAAAGCTGAAAATGCCAACCTAATATTATGCGATAACAAGCAAACGTCAGAGGCGGTTCTGAAATTGGAAAAAAAATTAAATTACCAAAATGACTCAGCGATCTTAATCGGTCCTGAGGGTGGTTTTTCCTCACAAGAAGTGGAGCAACTTAACTGTTTGGCAAACTGTTATAATGTAAGTTTAGGTGAATTAACTTTAAGGGCAGAAACTGCAGCTATAAGTGCTATGTTCGCAGTACAAGCAATGTATGATTTACATAAGTAAATATGAATAAAGAAAGTAATAACGCTGTTTTAGAACTGAATAATTTTCTTTCTCAAAACAACAAAAAAGTCAATGATTGGTTGGACAGCAAAACATTAGAAACCACCCCAGTCTACTCGTCAGTGGACATCAGAAATGCCGGCTTTAAAATTGCCCCGGTGGATACTAATCTGTTCCCTTCTGGGTTTAATAACCTGGGTGTGGATTCAATAGGGCTTGCAATACAGTACTTCAACGTTTTTTTTAAGAAACACTTTCCCGAAGTTAAGAGATTGGCTGTAGTGGTGGAAGCTTTTACTAGAAACGCAAATTACCTCGATCATCTAAAAGTTCTTTTAAAAATTTTAAATAATACTGGTTTAGAGATAAAGTTCGTCTCGCTTCATGGTGAATCGTCAGATTATGCAAAAGATATGGGAGTTGAAATTTTTCAGGCTAAACGAAGTGGAAGAACTTTAACGGTTAGTAAGAATTGGATTCCAGAGCTGGTACTTTTAAACAATGACCTCACAGAGGAGGTGCCAAATGAGTTAATGGACTTAACGATTCCCGTATTACCTGATATAAAATATGGTTGGCATAGCAGAAAAAAATCCTGTCATTATTATGAATACAATGAATTGGTTAAGCAATTTTGCCAAGAGTTTTCCATTGATCCATGGATTATCTCCACCTATTTTACGCAATGCGAAAACGTGAGCTTTAAAATGAAGGAGGGACTGGAATGTATTGCACACAATGTGGATAAGCTTGTGGTAAAAATTCAGCAGAAGTACAACGAGTACCACATCAAAGAAGAGCCGGTTGTTTTTATAAAAGCCAATAACGGGACTTTTGGCAGGGGAATTATTTCTGTAAGAAATGGGGAGGAAATATTAAACATTAATAAAAAGCTGCGGAACAGTCTTGACGTGATAAAGGGCAGTGTCACAAACTCTCAAGTAGTGATTCAAGAAAGCATCAGTACTATAGAGATGATTGAAAATTACCACGCTGAAAATATAATCTATATGGTGGATAGGAAAGCAGTGGGAAAATTTGCCAGATATAACATACACAAAGGTGTAAGCCACAACTTGAATTCCAGAGGCATGTTTTTCGCCCCAAGTTCAATGGCAATGATGCCATCGGAAGTTTTTACAAGCACCCTTGCGACTATTGCCGTTGCGTACGAAAATATTGAATATACACATGAGTGAAATATGTATAAAATCTGTTTTATTGGATGGTCTCGGGGTACAGCATGGTTTTTTTACAAGAAAAGGAGGCTATAGTAAAGGACCATATAGTAGTCTCAATTGTAAATTTGATGTTGGTGATCTGAACCAAAATCTGGAACGAAATTTGCAAGTGGTTGCCGATTCCTTAGATATCGATCTGGCCAACATCACGTTGTTAAAACAGATACACTCCAGTACGGTTGTGCAGGCAGATAATAGTATTAATCAATTGACGGGAGATGCTGTTTTTACAAAACGCGCTAAAAGCGCGGTTGCTGTTGTAACAGCGGACTGTGTGCCCATATTGATTTGGGATGATAAAAATAAAATTGCCATGGTTGTGCATGCTGGGTGGAGAGGAGCATATGGCGGTGTTATACAAAATGCCATTAGTAAAATAAAAGAATTCAAGGAACCGAAAATCTATGCTGCAATAGGGCCATGCATAAGGCAAGTGCATTATGAAGTGGAAGAAAATTTCCGCCAATTATTCATCAAACAAAATCAGTACAATGAAAAATATTTCGTCAGTTCAATCAATGGATTTCCATCAAAAGTTGGGGCTGATTTGACGACACGATTCACAATAAAAACTTGTTTACACATGGAGTCTAACGAAAAAAAGTTTTTATTCAATTTACCAAAATATTGCTATGACATATTGCTTGAGAGTGGAGTTCAAAATATAGACGATTTAGGCATCGACACATATTCAAATGAGGAGCATTTTTTCAGCTGCAGAAGAGCGCAGCATAAAAATGAGGTAAGCTTTGGGTGTCAAATCTCTATTATGGTTGCCCCTCAGGCAGTTCGTAATATCTTGGTTAGAAGTTAGACAATCCCTCCGTCAAAAGTTGAATTTCAAGCATATTTTGACGGAGGAGCTATTATATTCTGCGTCTTTTAAAAGTTGGCATCGTCATTTTTACGCTCTCGCATTTCATCACGTACTTTTATAAGCTCCTCATGCTCGGCACTCAATTCCTTGGCAATTCTTAAAATACTTTGAGTATACCTCTAGTAAATCAAGAGTTGATGAAATTTATAGACGACAGAGAACTTGGAAAAGAGCGAGGAATACGAGTGATAAGCATGAGGAGCGTACAAAAGTACGTGACGAAATGCGAAGTCCGAAGTATTTTGACGCCAATTTTTCAAGTTATCGGAGTATCTATAGCGGTCTTTGATTACTACCTGAGCTTATCAGCTAAGTACTTCCCTGTTAAACTTCCCTTGCTCTTGGCCACTTCTTCAGGCGTACCTTTTGCCACTACCTCTCCGCCTTTTTCACCACCGTGAGGACCGATATCTATAATGTAATCCGCTGTTTTTATAACATCGAGGTTATGTTCTATTACAACAATTGTATTCCCCATATTAACCAGTTCATGCAGAACTTTTAATAGATTTTGTATATCATGGCTATGCAACCCTGTTGTGGGTTCATCTAATATGTATAATGTTCTTCCTGTGGACTTTTTTGAAAGCTCTTTTGCAAGTTTTATTCTTTGAGCTTCACCACCCGAAAGTGTTGTTGCAGATTGTCCAATGCTTATGTAACCCAATCCAACTTCATGCAACGCTCTAAGCTTTTCATTGATGAGGGGCAGGTTTTCAAAAAACTTAAGCCCTTCATCGACTGTCATCTCAAGGACATCAGATATAGTTTTGTCATTGTACTTAATCTGCAAAGTCTCCTTATTATACCGCTTTCCATCACATTCTTCACACTTGACGTACACATCAGGTAAAAAATGCATCTCTATCTTTAGCAACCCATCTCCCTCACACACCTCGCATCTTCCACCCTTTACATTGAAAGAGAATCTTCCCGGCAAATAACCACGCAGTTTTGATTCTTTTAATCCTGCAAACCAGTCTCTGATTGGTGAAAAAACACCGGTATACGTTGCTGGGTTAGACCTTGGAGTTCTTCCAATTGGCTGCTGATCAATTTCAATGACTTTATCTATATTTTCCAGCCCACGTATCTCACTATACTCACCGCATTCTATATTGCTATGATGCAATTTTTTCATAACCACACCATATAAAGTTTGCAATACTAAACTGGATTTGCCACTACCAGAAACACCAGTGACCGCAACAAAATTCCCAATAGGAATATCCACATCAACGTTTTTTAGGTTGTTAGTAGTGACATTTTTTATATGTATCACCTTGTTCTTATTGTACCCCCTTCTTTCTTTTGGTACCGGGATAAAATATTCCCCCGACAAATATTTTCCGGTTAGACTTTCAGGATTTTTAGCCACCTCCTCAGGAGTGCCTTGAGCCATAATCTCCCCACCATTCACTCCTGCATATCTTCCAATGTCAATTAAGTAATCAGCTTGCCTCATCGTATCTTCATCATGTTCCACAACTAAAACAGAGTTTCCCAAGTCTCTAAGCTCCTTCAAGCTATCTATCAACTTGTCGTTATCAGCTTGATGTAAACCTATGGATGGTTCATCCAGTACATAAAGCACTCCAGTTAAGCTTGAACCTATCTGAGAAGCTAACCTGATTCTTTGACTTTCTCCACCAGAGAGCGTTGAGGATGGCCGATTGAGGGTTAAGTAATCCAATCCCACATTGATCAAAAATTTCAATCTTCTCTCGATTTCTTTTAAAATCAATTTTGAAATTTTCACTTGCATGGAATCAAGCTCCTTATTTAGCTTCTTAAACCATTCATGTGCCTGATCTATTGTCAGCTCTGAAACTTCGCCTATATGCTTGTTATTGATTTTCACGCATAACGAGTCTTTTTTCACCCTATAACCTGAGCATTCACGGCAATTAACTTGAACTTGATATTTGGAAAGTTCTTCAATCATATAGCTACTTTCCGTTTTTTGGGCTTTCTCTTCCAGGAGCGGGATGGCTCCTTTATATGCTTTGCTCACAGTTGACATTCTGTACCCGTCTTGATAAGAAAATTTTATGATTTCCTCACCACTTCCATATAGTATCACTTTCTGTATGTCAGTTGGTAAACTTTCAAATGGTATTTCCGGGTTAAAGTCATAATGCTTGGACAAAGCATCTATCAGACTTTCATAAAACTTGTCTTGGGCATTAGAGTATCTGGAATTTTTCTTTTGCCAAGGAGCAATTGCTCCTTCAACTAAAGAGAGGGTTGGTTTTGGTATTACTAATTTTTCGTCAAAACTCATTATTTTACCAAACCCATTGCACATACTGCATGCCCCATAAGGGCTGTTGAATGAAAAAATTCTGGGCTCAATTTCAGGCAAAGAGAACCCAGAGACAGGACAAGAAAACTTTTCAGAAAAGATAATTATCTCCACCTTATCACTTTTTGTATGCTGAACTTCTGCATATAGCTGCCCTTTTGATATTTTTAGAACACTCTCAACACCATCAACCAACCTGTCCCTTGAATCGCCCTCAATCTTTATCCTATCAACCACAAGTTCAATATCGTGCTTTTTATTTTTGTCGATATGCGGCAGCTCATCAAAATCGTAATACTTACCATCCAACTTAAGTTTTTCATACCCCAATCGACGATATTGTAACAAATCTTTTTTGTGTTCACCTTTCTGACCACGCACCACAGGAGCAAGCAATATCACATTACTTCCCTTTGGTAACCTCATAAGCGCATCCACCATTTGCGTTGCACTTTGTTTCTTGATGGGCAGTCCAGTGGCAGGAGAATACGGTACGCCAATACGTGCAAATAATACCCTTAGGTAGTCATAAATTTCTGTAGCAGTTGCAACTGTTGATCTAGGGTTTTTTGAAGCAGCCTTTTGATCTATGGCAATCGCAGGAGACAACCCATCTATCGATTCAACATCTGGCTTGCCATGCATTTCCAAAAATTGTCTTGCATATGAAGAAAGGCTTTCCACATATCGCCTCTGACCTTCAGCATAAATTGTATCAAAAGCCAAAGATGACTTGCCCGAACCACTTACCCCCGTAATTACCACCAAACTATTTTTTGGTATGTCAATATCAAGATTTTTTAAATTGTGCTCCTTCGCACCACGTACTAGAATATAATTATGCATTTAATTTTTAATTGAGTGTTTGTTAATTCAAAATTCTCTTCATGGCAGCAACAAGATCTCCTACAGCCTCTGCAGATTTTTGAAAAACAACTTTTTCATCATCATTAAACCCAATTTCTATGATTTTTTCCACACCCTTATTTCCTATAAACGCAGGAACCCCCATACAAATATCGTTTAGGCCATATTCTCCCTCAAGAAAGATAGAACACGGTATAAGCCGTTTCTCATCATTGAGATAAGATTCTGCCATTTCTACCGCCGATGTAGCAGGTGCATAAAACGCAGAACCCGTTTTAAGCAACTTTACAACTTCTTCCCCCCCTTTTCTTGTTCTTTCGATAATTGACTCCACTTTTTCAGTCGAGATAACATTCTGTTTTATTAAGTCTTCTAGTGGCACTCCACCAACATTAGTATATCTTATTAATGGCACCATCGTGTCTCCGTGTCCACCAAGTACAAAAGTCGTGATATCTTGGACTGAAGCGCCTAATTCCCTCGCCAAAAACAGTCTAAACCTTGCTGAATCAAGAACTCCAGCCATACCAACCACTTTGTGTCTAGAAAATCCAGAGTATCTCAAAAATG
The DNA here is from genome assembly GCF_034359465.1 of Candidatus Bandiella woodruffii. Lineage (NCBI taxonomy): Bacteria > Pseudomonadati > Pseudomonadota > Alphaproteobacteria > Rickettsiales > Candidatus Midichloriaceae > Candidatus Bandiella > Candidatus Bandiella euplotis. Next base: position 476,949 of record NZ_CP110820.1, read on the forward strand.
CATAGACCATGGCATCCAAAGGATTGGTAACAACAATAACAAAAGCGTTGGAAGCATATTTTTTAACACCTTCTGCAACAGATTTAGTTACTTCTGCATTGATACTTAGCAGATCATCGCGACTCATCCCTGGTTTTCTCGCCACCCCAGCCGTGATTATAACCAAGTCAGCCCCCGCTATGTCTTCATAGCTATCCGTACCTATCAATGACAAATCTTTTTTCATTATGGGCAGGCTTTCCTCTATGTCCAAAGCTTTACCCGCCGCGAATTCTCTTGTTCTATCCAGAATCACAACATCCCCAAGCTCTTTAGAAGCTATGATATATGCCAATGTTCCGCCTATGTTGCCACCACCTATTAACGCTATTTTTTTTCTCATACGAGTTTTTGATGTTTTATTTGATATCAGATATTAGACTTATCCTAGTAAAATAACAGTTTATTGTCTATCAAAAAAATATATATACTGCTTCAACTTGAAAAATTGGAAACGTTGTGGAATGAATGCTCAGGCTGCGAGAGGATCCGTTTCACAGCGCGAGTCACGCATTCATAAAGCCTTACGGCTTGGCTTTTTATGCCTAATTACTCCAATTCTTAATTCAACTTGAGGTATACAACGGTTTTAAATAAGAAAATTCAACATAGAGCATGTTTAACACCGAATCCAAACAGCTTCTGTTCTTTATTATGAGCAGTACCGTATCGTCGCCGGCGATTGTTCCAAGTATCCAATTATCATGGGTGGTTTTTTGCGAATAGTTAACATATTTCTGATCAAAGAAATATGCCAGACTGCTTGCTTGTCCTGGATGTGTTTGCAGCACTATTAATCCAAATTCAGAAACTTGCAAGTTTAATATTAATGGGAGGTGAGGTTGGTTGAATCTCATAACTTTATACACACCATCAATTTTGGCAATTTCAAGCTTTTTAAGCCGTCTTGACAAAGTGGCCTGTGGGATGTTATACCCCCTGCCTGCAAGCATTTGCTGCAAATTGCTCTGTTCAACAATCTTATGATTTTGGACAATGTTAAAAATATGCCCGTCTAACACATTGGCTTTCATTTTTCGCATATATATTCAATATATATGCAACCATATCCATTATAGCTTGACAATGCAATATTAAATTAATACAATTGGTTAGGTTAAGAAATAAAGTAGGAACCCATATGAACAAGGTTATTTATAGCGCTTTAATTGCAACGTGCATGTTGTTTTTAGGGTGTAAAGAAGATAAAGTACAGAATGTAATTAAATTTGGAACATCTGCAGATTATCCACCATTTGAATATTACGACAGTGGAAAGATTGAAGGTTTCGATATTGAGCTTGCTAGACTAGTGGCAAAAGAACTAGGTAAAGAAGCAATATTTGAAGACATGCAGTTTACCAGCATATTGGCGGCGCTTCAGAGTGGTTCAATAGATGCGGCTATTTCTACCATCACAATCACACAAGAGCGCAAGCAAAGCTTTGATTTTTCAGAAAGTTATCACAAAGAAAATTTAGCTGTGGTTTATTTAAAAGAGCAGCCTATCATTGAAAAATCGCAATTATCTGAAAAAAAAATCGCTTGTCAGTTAGGAACAATAATGGAGATTTGGCTGAAGAAAAATGTTCCTGCTGCTACAGTTATTGCGGTAGATAACAATAACCAAGCAATAGAGTCGTTAAAAGCTGGGCATGCTGAAGGCGTATTTATTGATGGCGTGCAAGCAAAAGCTTTTAGCGCAAACAATCCTGGACTGGCATATCAGATAATTGCTCAAGCTGATGAAGGATATGGGATTGCAGTGAAAAAAGAATCTCCACTTTTAAATGATATAAATACGGCATTGAAGTCCTTAGCAGATAAAGGCGAACTGCAAAAACTGAAACAAAAATGGTTTAAGGATAATTAATGGAAGCCTTCATTTTACATATACTTCTGCAACTTCAAGAGTTGTTGGTTCATTTGCAAGCACAATTTGCTAAATATTTCGGGTATGTTGCATTTATCGGAACGGGAATTGCCTTCACCCTAAAATTGCTGATGGGCGGTCTTTGTTTAGGCATTGTTATCGGACTGGTTCTTTCTATCCTAAGATATAACAAAGTGGGTTGTACGTTCATCAATAGGCTAATATCAATCTTGAGAGGAACCCCCCTTATACTCCAATTAAGTTTTGTATATTTCATAGCTCCTGGTCTTATAGGTATGAAGCTTAGCATTATCACAGCTGGTATTCTTACGTTTGGCTTAAACAGCTCTGCATATGTTGCAGAAATTTTAAGGTCTGGTATTGAGAGTTTGCCCAAAGGCCAATGCGAAGCGGCAAGAACTTTGGAGATACCTGGTTTTTATATGTGGAAAGATATCATTCTACCCCAGGTTATTAAAAATATTCTGCCAGCAATGGTAAGTGAAGTGATTACACTTCTTAAAGAAACAGCGCTTATAACCACAATTGGTGGGGTTGATATAATGCGTACAGCACAGATTTTAGCTGCAGAAAAGTTCACTTATTTTATGCCACTTTGTATTGCGGGGGTTTATTATTACAGCCTTGTGTTGCTGGTTGAGTATCTTGGTAAAAAAATAGAAAAAAGCGGTTGGTATGCTCAAAATATCTAATGTTAATAAATTTTTTGGCGATGTGCAAATACTTGACAATATCAGTCTTTCAATAGAAAAATCCACTATTATTGGCCTTGCAGGACCATCTGGTAGTGGGAAGTCAACTTTGCTTCGGTGTATACAAAAACTGGAATTGCCAGATTCAGGTACCATAGAGTGCAGTGGTAGAGTTGGGTTTATGTTTCAGGACTTTCAGCTCTTCCCCCATATGACTGTTTTACAAAATTTGGTATATGCGCCAAAACTTAAGGATAAAACACATGATCATTATGAAAGAGCCAAAATAATGCTTAGAGATTTGGGTATTGCAGGCAAGGCTAATGAATATCCCTCCAGTTTATCCGGTGGTCAAAAACAGCGTGTGGCATTAGCAAGAAGTCTGATGATGCAACCGGAAGTTTTGTTATGCGATGAACCAACGTCAGGTTTGGATGCTGCAGCCACACTTGATGTCGCATCGCTATTAAAGTCGGTCAGAGAGAAGATGAATGTTACAATGGTGATTGCATCGCACGATTTAGATTTTTTAGACAAGATATCAGACCAGATTTTTCTTTTAAAAGATGGAAAATTAGTTGATAAAAATGGTAAGTTGGCATTAACGTCTTGAAAGACGTTAAGTGTGATGATATACGAATAATTATATTCTGATTTATGTGGGTGTGTGCAATGAAACTTGATGAGACATATGTAAAAGAAATTTTTACTTTATTGGAAAATAGCAAGAACCAGGAATTTTTTAAGTACGTAGATGACAATGTCATCTGGCAAGTGATGGGGACCCATCCGCTGGCTGGAACATATCATAACAAAGCATCTTTTATTACAAGTACGTTTGGACGTTTGGCAACTGTATTACAAGAAGGTGGTGTGATATTAAAAGTTGAAAACCTCCTAATAATTGGTCCTTTCGCCATTGTGGAGATGAGGTCTTTATCTCATACAAAATCCGGCAAACCTTTTGATAACACTTATTGTTGGATAGCGAAATTTGACGGAGGGAAGATTGCCAAAGTCAAGGCTTATGTGGACTCTGCTCTGGTGGCTGATGTGATCAATTCCAATTCTAATTTATAAATATATATATACCTCTAGTAAATCAAGGATTGGCGAATTTATAGACGATAGATAACTTCAAAAAGAGCTAGGGATATGAGAAATGAGCGTGAGGAACATATAAAAGTACGTGACAAAATGCGAATTCCGAAATATTTTGAGGCCAATTTTTGAAGTTATAGGAGTATACCCGCCCTCCCCCTTTTATTACTAAAGAACGTCTGGATTATTTCTGTTGTTTTTTCTTGTTCTATTCCGCCATAAATTTCTGGCTTATGATTAGAGATGGGAGCATTGAATAATCTCACACCGTTTTCGATTGCTCCAAATTTCTCATCGTATGCCCCAAAATACAGGCGCTTAATCTTGCTAAATGCTATGGCCTGAGCGCACATGGCACAGGGTTCGAGAGTAACATATATATCACATTCATCTAAGTAATAAGAACTCAGCTTTTGCGATGCTGCTCTTATACATAAAACTTCAGCATGTGCCGTGGGGTCCATGTTCTTTCTTACTAAGTTGTGGGATTGAGATATAATCGCACCATTATATGTTATAACTGCCCCTACTGGGACTTCATCATTTTGCCCAGCTTTCATTGCCTCCTCTAAAGCAGCAACCATAAAAGCGTTGCCTTTATACATTCTTGTAGCCCTTTTCTATCTCTTCAATCATATCCTGATTACCTGCCATAATCCCACTGTCCACATTGAACTCAAAGTCTTTTCCATTTAAATCTCGCACAACACCGCCAGCTTCCCTTATAATCAACAAACCTGCAGCATAGTCCCATACATTAAGCTTACCTTGTATTAATAAGTTAATTCTCCCATCAGCTAAATATGCCATTTCTAATGCAGATGCACCAAAAATTCTCGTTCTACAATGCTTCTTTTGAACATAATCAATATACTCATTAAGCCTGCCTGTTGGGTGTGGATTGTCATGAACAGCGCAAACCACACGTTCAAAATCTTTGTGGTGTGGAATCCTCATTTTTCTATGCGTTCCTAAGTGATCAATAAGATGCGCCCCCATATTGCGCCCTGCATAGAAGATTTCGTTATTACTCGGGTTACATATCACGCCCAACAGCACTGATGTTTTGTTATTCTCAATTTTCACTAACGCAACTGATATGCAAAAAAATGGGATACCATGCATAAAATTGAATGTACCATCTATTGGATCTATAACCCATCTATATTCAAATCCAAGATTTTTAGTACCATTTAAGCTTGGTAACTCACCACTTTCTTCTGTTAAAAAGCCATAGTCTGCTCTTGCTTTTTGCAGATGAGTGACTAAAGTTTTCTCTGTTTTTAAATCTGTGTTGGTTACAAAATCTGTGACCCCTTTTTTAGATATTTGCAATTTTTCTACTTCATAGAAGTCTCTAGATATCCTAGGTAAAGCTTTTCTGATTGCATCTAATACAACATTTAAATCAGCGTTGAAATTTTTCATATATATTATTTATGTACTTTCACGCTCATTATGCTGAAAAAAACTTATATTTCAATCTATACTATAGGCAACTTGATCACCTAATTGCATTTATAAAATTGAAAAGGCCCCGATCCGAAATATGACTGCGCCAATTTTGAAGTTATCGGAGTATACCTCTCGTAAATCAAGAGTTGATGAAATTTATAGACGACAGAGAACTTGGAAAAGAGCGAGGAATACGAGTGATGAGCATGAGGAGCGTACAAAAGTACGTGACGAAATGCGAAGTCCGAAGTATTTTGACGCCAATTTTTCAAATTATCGGAGTATACCTCTAGATAGTGTCGTCATGAGATTTGTGATATAATATGAAAGAAAAGATAAATCAGGAGTAAAAATGGATTTAGGGCTACATAGGCATGATATAACAGATAATATGTGGGATTTGATAAAGGATCATTTGCCAGGAAGGGAAGGTACGTGGGGAGGTTTGGCACATAATAACAGAAGATTCATTAACGCAGTATTTTGGATATTAAGAACAGGTTCTCCCTGGAGAGATTTGCCTTCAGAATATGGAGGATGGAAAAATACACATAAAAGATTTTGCAGATGGAGAGACAAAAGGATATGGGAGGCTTTATTGGAGATATTTGTGAAAGAACCTGATATGGAATGGTTAATGATAGACGCAAGTCATAGTAAAGTGCATCCACATGCTTCAGGTGCAAAAGGCGGCAATCAAGATATGAGTCGTACAAAAGGGGGCTCAATACAAAGATTCACCTTGCCTTGGATTCACATGGTATGCCACTCAAAGTTATTATCACAAAAGGCTCAGAAGCTGATTGCAAGCAGGCTGTTAATCTTATTGAAGAGATGAAAGCTGAGTACTTACTAGCCGACAGAGGGTACGATGTTAATTACATAATTGACCATGCCCAAGAATTGGGCATGAGAGTTGTTATTCCTCCTAAAAAGAACAGAATCACCCAGAGAAAATACGATAAAGATTTATACAAAATAAGGCATATTGTAGAAAACACCTTTCTTCATCTTAAAAGATGGAGGGGAATTGCAACCAGATATGCTAAAAATTCAGCTTCTTTTCTTGCCGCAATTCAGATTAGATGCTTATCTCTTTGGCTTAAAATCTCATGACGACATTATCTAGTAAATCAAGAGTTGATGAAATTTATAGACGACAGAGAACTTGGAAAAGAGCGAGGAATGCGAGTGATGAGCATGAGGAGCGTACAAAAGTACGTGACGAAATGCAAAGTCCGAAGTATTTTGACGCCAATTTTTCAAGTTATCGGAGTATATAACTCACATTGTATGTTGAAAAATGTACTACAAAATTATACACTTGCAGTATAGCGAGTGATAAGCGTAATTTATGGAAATGTTTTTTAAGAAGAATCGGGATTGGATATGTCTTAATATGCCAGGTGTTTTTATGTTTATAGCGGCAAATTTTGTTCCAAGTATGCGTTCTTTTATGCAGAGTGTTAGCCAAAGATAGATATAAAATTGCCCTGCTCACTTAGGAAATTATTGTTATCCTCAAAATGTACCCAGAGCTTAATCGTAAGATCGACAACTTCTTCAGATTTTGAAACTACCTTTGTTTTTCTGGTCATTCTTGCAATTCTGGGTTCTGTGCCTTGTGTTTGAGTTATTGGACTCAATTGAGAGTGTATGTTGTTTGCCAACAACATGTTGATGGCGAGGTATAACCTCTGAATAAACAGACCAATCGTCTGTGTAATAAGTGCAATTATCTCTACTTATGATTTTCCACAATTTTCTAAAGGTTGTAACGTTACGCTTACCAACCACCCAGGCAACAACTCTCTTGAGCTCCCTACTATAGGCTTTCCATATCCATAATTTGTTTTTTTTGAATCTACAAAATGCCACATCTCATCTATTTCAACTTCTCTCAATTCTTCCGGCACTGTTGGTCTTGGTATCTTTTTAGCATACAGTATTATCCACTTATATACGCTAGTATGAGCTACTTTAAATAATTTCCCTAGCCATCTAAAGCTACTTTTCCCCATGCTGTACAATAACACTGCCAGAGCCTTCATCTCTGGCGAACAGCCTCTTAATTTAGTGCTTGTAAAATTACATCCACACTCTTTGCATTTATACCTTTGCATACCCCTAATATTACCATTCTTAACGTATTTACTGCTACTGCATTTTTTACACTCTGTATTCATATCTCTATTTTCTTTGTTGCTCGCTATATTCATTTTAGCATCTTATCTATCTTATGGCAACACTCCCCTTTTATGTTCTCGTCGCTTGGGTATAGTGCTCTTTTCTTTTTAGTGAGCGTGCTGCTTTTAAACCCTTTGGTTACCGTTGCTTCAAAATTTTCACTCCCAAGAAAAATTAACCGCCATCGCCGTATCATAGGAGTGGCAAGCTTTGTTTATGCTTTTTTTCATGCGTTTTTGTATATAGAAAAAAAAGGGGGCTCTTTTTTCTCTAAATGGCTTTTTCATCCCGTGATTTTACCTGGGGTTATTGTGGTTATTATATTATTTTTCCTCGCCCTTACGAGTAACCAATTTTCCATCAAAAGAATGGGAGTTATAGCGTGGAAGAAGCTGCATCGCTTAGTATACATTGCACAATTTTTAATATTTTGCCACTTATTTTTACAAGGAGGAACATCACGCTGGATCGCTCTATTAGTCTTCCCCGTTTTATACGCATTGCAACATCTACGAAATAAAAAGCGGCGTGCTAAGTAAGCACGCTTAGATTCATTACCCTTTTTATTAGCAGATTCACACCTTAGTTTTTATCACTGGCAGGCCAGACACTCATCATACTTATCATCTTCTTCTTTGGGAGTAAGCTTAATCTCAAGTTGTTGCTGCACATCGTTTACCGCTAATGAGACTTTGTCTGCACGTTGTAATGATTTCGATCTTAAATAATATAAGCTTTTTAGACCTTTTTTCCATGCTAAGTAGTGCAACTTGTTTAGTTCCTTCTTATTGATATCAGCCGGAAGGAATAAATTCACAGACTGAGCTTGGCAAATATATGGTGTTCTGTCAGCAGCGAACTCAATCAACCAGTATTGATCAACTTCAAAAGCTGTTTTAAACACATCTTTTTCATGTTGATTTAAAAAATCTAAGTGTCTAACAGAACCTTCGTGGTTCATGATGGAAGACCAAACATCCTCATTATCCATGCCTTTTTCCTGAAGCAGTTTTTTCAAGAACTTATTCCGTATGTTAAATGACCCGCTCAGGCTTTTTTGCGTGTATGCGTTTGAGTTGAATGGCTCAATCCCAGGTGAGGTAGAACCAGCTATTACAGAAATGGAAGCAGTTGGTGCAATGGCAGTTTTATGCGTGAATCTTTCCATAATTCCAAGTTCAGCAGCATCAGGACAAGCCCCTTTTTCCTCTGCAATCAGCTTGGAAGCCAGATTAACCTGCTCATGAATATATTTAAAGATTTTTAAATTCCATGACTTAGCCACAGCTGATTCAATTGGCACCATTTTGGATTGTAAAAATGAGTGAAACCCCATAACTCCAAGCCCCACACTTCTTTCTCTATAAGCTGAATACCGAGCTTTGCTCATGTCATCTTGTGCATTATCGATAAAATCCTGAATAACATTATCCAAAAACCTCATAACATCAATAATAAACAACTCATTATCACACCACTCATCATACTTCTCAAGATTAAGTGAAGATAAACAGCATACAGCAGTTCTCTCTTCATCGCGGTGGTCTTTACCAGTTGTTAAGGTGATCTCACTACATAAGTTCGAAGTTTTAACTTCCAGGCCGTGTTTTTTATATATTGCCGGGGCATTTTTATTCACACTGTCAGCAAAAATTATATATGGTTCGCCGGTTTCGATTCTTGCAATCAATATTCTAATCCATATATCCCTAGCTTTGACAATAGATACCACTGAATTACCCTTAGGACTTAATAACTCCCATGGCAAATCCTTTTCAACCGCATGCATGAACTTATCAGTTACTACGACTGCATGGTGCAAATTTAAAGTCTTACGGTTTGGATCTCCGCCAGTTGGCCTTCTTAACTCAATAAACTCTTCAATCTCGGGGTGAGAGACTGGCAGGTATACAGCAGCACTCCCCCTCCTTAAACTGCCCTGGGAGATTGCTAGTGTTAACCTATCCTGTACCCCTAAAAATGGTATTATACCAGATGTTCTGCCACTATTGGCAACTTTTTCACCAATTGAGCGAATATTACCCCAATAAGTACCAATACCACCTCCCCTTGAAGCGAGCCATACATTTTCATTCCAAATCTCTACTATGTGCTTAAGACTATCCCCAACCTCATTCAAAAAACATGAGATAGGTAGCCCTCTTTTTGCACCTCCATTGCTTAACACTGGAGTTGCTGGCATAAACCAAAATTTGCTCATATAATCATAAAGCCTTTGAGCGTGCTGTTGGTCGTCCGAGTAATGAGTTGCAACTCTTGCGAAAAGATCTTGATAAACTTCCCCCTCTAACAAATAGCGATCTAAAAGCATTGCTTTCCCAGATTCGCTTAAATTATCATCACGGGAATGGTCAAGTTGTACTTTGTATTTTATCTTGCTTTCAAACATATATTTATGAGCTTCTCGGGTTTTGCAACTACTACTATATATAGTGCAATATGCGCTATATCACTTTGAATCACACTATATATTGTTTACAACAAAATGTCCATAGACGAAGTTTTATTTAACTTTATTTTTTAGTTTCTTAATTAAAGAGTCAATCCCATCAGTGGATATAACAGAGTTAAAATCAGACCTCTGGCCCAAAATCAAACTGACACCCTCTGCGATGATGTCACGAATTTTAAACCCTGTGTCCAAATATTTAATTCTATAAGCTATGGTAAATTGACCATTAGTGTTTTGAGAGTCGTTTACTTTTGTTGCCACTATATACTGCGATTCCGAAACTGTTTTGATGGAGTCTATATAAAAGTTTTGCCCGTTATATTCCGTAAATTTAGACACATATACGTTGGTCAAAAATTCTCTATAAGCAGTTAAATATTCCTCTATTTTATCTTGATCTAATTGGCGAAGGTATTTTCCTAAAGAAAACCTACCCATCCAATCTATATCTACAGATTGATGAAAAATGTTCTTTAGGTTTTCTTGTTTTTGTTGTTGCGTTTCTTTGGATTCAATTATTTTTATTACCTCACTAGCAGTATCATTAATAAAATCAGCAACTTTCTTATTACTTTCTGCCAAGCTATTGTAAACAATCGCTATAGCAAGAAACACAGTCACAAAAACTATTTTCGGCATGGTCATAAATTTATTCCTATTCGTATTTATTTGTCTTTTTTAGTTTACTAGCAAGATTTTGATAATAAAAGCTGCGCAGAGTTGCATATTCATCAAAGGATCCTTTAGAAATCATATCCCCTATGCCTATCACACTTTCTCGTCCGATAACAATCCTTGTTCCGTAATAATAGTTTCTGAATTTAATATGATTCTTGAATTTTAACATTGCGACTGGGTCCAAAACCATATCTATACCAGTTCCAACCGCCCTTCTCATGGTGGATGGTCCTATGATTGGTAGGATTAAATACGGCCCCTCATTTGCGCTGTAGTACTTTAAAACGCTCCCAAAAGAAACATCCTGCTTTTTCAAACCAGCCAAAGTTGCAACGTCAAATATTCCAAACACCCCAAAGATACTATTCATAAAAAACCTAAAACCAGAATCAAATGCAACTTTTGGCTTTAGCTGAACAACTCCACAAATTACTTTCAGCGGCTCAGATAAGTTACTGACAAATGAGCTGACCCTTCTTTTGACAGGAGATGGAAAGGCATAATGATAAAACTTAGCTGGAGGTTCTATGATGAATCTATCAATTACCCTATTAAAACGATACACAGAACGGTTAAATTTTTCATAGGGATCGTAAATTTTTATCTGTTCAAAGCTCTGGTAAAAATCATCGTCAATTGAGAAATCTTCATAATCAGCGCCAACCTCTTTTTCATCGTTACCTAAAACAACATGCGCATGACACAAAAAAAAGGCTACGGCCAGTATAAAAATCCTATTCACTTTTAGATTCCGCATAATGTTCATTTAGTTTTAAAATCATGATCATCTCAGAAGGTTTTTTGCGTTTTCTTGCTATGTTACTTTGTTTTACAATTTGCCAACCATGTTTTGTCGCTGTTTCTGCAATATAATTTTGATTATAGAGGAAAACCTCTAACTTAATGTCAAAAATATAATCATGAATCTCTTCTTTAGAGAAAAAGGTTAAAATTACAAGACCATCTTTATTTATATATGTTTTCAACTTAGTTAGGAAGAACTCAGGATTGATTGAATAATTTACACAACCCAATGCCATTATTATATCAAACTTCATATTTGTTTGAGCCTTAGAATCTAAGAAAAGCTTGCCATCCTGATTGATGACATTATTATACACATGCTCCGGTCCAATTGATAATTTTCTGCAATAATCAGCCAGATTTTTATTAGCCTCAACTCCCAAAACAAAATGTAGCAGTTGATCTTTCCTCATTTTTAAAGCAATCGCTCCAGAACAACATCCCAAGTCTAGCATGTTGTAATTAAACACCTTCTCGTTAATTTCCAAAGCTTCCTTCAGACTATCATATACAGCATTACAATCTTGCTTAGGCTGTTTGGGATCTGTGCGAAGCTCAAATGTTTGGTTAAGTTTATGTGTCACAATCCCAATTGGTACAAACTGCAGTCCACAGGTATCATTATTAATTACCCTTACACAATATGTTGCCTCTTCCTTAAATTTTGGCCTATTAGCTAACAAATAACTTTCCAAAAAAACTTTGCCTTATCATACTTAGACTTTTCAAAATAGCACCTACCCAGCAGATAATCTAAGTCCTCGTATTTATCGTCAAAACGTTTCAGTATTTTAAATCTGAAAATTGCATCGTTGATATTGCCTTTGTTGAAGTGATATAAACCTAGATCAAAATTTGTTTTTGACAGATTATCCAATTTCTTTTTTGTTTCATGAATGAAATTTTTTGATCTGCGAATCAGCGTTTTTATGTCTTGTAGTCTTAATGTTGGCCAAGAACAAAAAAAAGCTTTTAACTTATTAAAATTGAACATCTTTTACTACTTTAAATCTGGTTTCAATTCCTTGGTTTTTACATGCTCAAATATAGTCATTGCCTGTGTAACCATGGAGCTGATATTACCTATTTCAGATGGAATAATCACAGTATTACTATTCTTTGCAATATTTTGAAAAGCTTCTATGTATTGCTGGGCAATTTTCATTGAAACCGCGTCTTTTCCACCAGTCTCAATCATTGCTTCTGCAATTTTTCTAATCCCAACAGCTGTAGCCTGTGCAACTAGCTGTATTGCTTCTGCTTCCCCTTTAGCCTTGTTTATTTTGTCTGCCATTTCGGCTTCAGAGTTCAGTACCACTCCTTTTTTATGGCCCTCAGCTATATTGATCATAGATTGCATCTTCCCTTCGGATTCCAAAATCTCAGCTCTTTTCTGCCTTTCAGATGACACCTGCGCTTCCATGGCTTTCAGTATAGTTGCTGGGGGAGTAATATCACGAATTTCATACCTCATGCATTGAATACCCCAAGTTGACGCAGCTTCATTAATTGCAGAGACGATCTGGGTATTCAAATAGTCTCTCTCTTCAAAGCTTTTATCCATAACTAACTTGCCAATGGCCGACCTCATTGAAGTTTGAGCTAACTGAGTAACTGCGTAATACGGATTCTCCACACCATAAGAAGCATCAACCGGGTTGATAATTCTCACATAAATTATGCCATCGAGTGCTAAAGTTACATTATCCTTTGTAATTGCCGATTGCTGCATCACATCTATAGCTTTTTCTTTTAGAGTATGTTTATAAGCTACTCTGTCTATAAAAGGAACAATAAACGTCAATCCAGGCTGCAGCGTTTTGTTATACTTCCCCAATCTCTCAACAATCCACGCCTGTTGCTGAGGTACAATCTTAATCGCCAACCAACAAAAAGCGCCAGCAACAATTAGAAGAAATGCTCCACCAGAGTTATAATCTAAAAGGTCCATAAATGCCTCAATATAAAAAATAAATTGTGCTATCCTTCATCTTACTTATTTTGCAACAAACTATCAACGATGAAAATAAACAACTTACACATTCTCTACTAAAAAGACATTATTTTCAACCGAGATAATTTTTACATTATCGCCTTTTCGAACTGGTGCCACGCCGTTAACAGCTGTCAACTTAGCTTTACAAACCGCGCCAGACCACTTTATCTCTCCAACTTTCTTGTTGTCCAATTCGTCGCTGTACACCACAGCTACGCTTCCCTCAAAATTATTATAATCCTTAGCTGGCTTATTCAAGTTAACTATGTATCTTGCCGGTTTCCATAAACTTATAGACCAAAAGCATAAGAATGCGCAAAACATTCCAACTTGGCTTATTATTGAATTTAATGTAACAACATCAAACCTTATAACAAAAGCAACGCTAAATGCTGCAATCCCCGCAAAAAACATGATTATAGTGCCACCCATTAGCATTTCCATAATCAACAACAATGCACCCAATAAATACCAAAAATCCAACTGGTTATCAAAAAAATAATTCATCATAGAAATTACACCCCTACTCTTTTTCTTACATTATATACGATATTTTATCAAATTCATCTACAGTTAATTCTTCCGCTCTTTTATTGAAATCTATACCTATTTTCATCAACTCTTCTTCTGGGTTTGAGAGAATGGGTTTGAGGCTTGTTTTTATTTTTTTGCGCCTTAGGTTGAATGCCGCCTTACATGCTTTTTCTATATTTTCTATTCTGGCAAGTTCTATCTTAGGTGTTTTTGGCACCAGCTTTATCACAGAAGAATATACTTTGGGAGCTGGGAAAAAATTTTCTGGTTCGACGTCAAATAATTTTTCACAATGGCAAATATACTGAGCCAAAACGCTGAGCCTACCATATTCTGCTGTTGCTACTTCGGCTAAAACTCTGTCTGCCACCTCTTTTTGTAGCATGATTATGATCTCATCAACAAAATCCATTTTTTTCAACCATTTCACAAGCAATAAACTTCCAATGTTATAGGGAAGGTTTGAAACTATTGTGTAATTCCCACTAATGATCTCTTCCTCAACAACTTTAAGCGCATCTGCATTTACGAGATGGAAAGCTTTGCTGGTATTTGCTTTTATCTCCTCTAATATTGGGATAAATTTTCTGTCAACCTCAACAACCGTTAAAGAGTTGATGTCTTTTTGGAGTAGAGAAATTGTCAAGACGCCAAGCCCTGGTCCGATTTCTAAAATGTTTCGATTAGTTGTGTTGCCCAATGATCTTGCAATTTTACCCACAATATTGGCATTGATTAAAAAATTCTGACCAAACCTCTTGGTTGGAGATATTTGATGGGCCTTTAGCAACTTGTTTAACTCTGTTATTTCAAACATTTGGTAAGCAATGATTTACAAATTGATAGTTTTTAGTTAATTAGGTATATAGCTGGCGAAAACAACTTCTAAAGAATATGGAGTATACACTGTTTCTTTTTTAAGAATAACTTAATTTTATAAAAAGCATAAAATTTAATGATATACCCTTATAAATATGTTCTATCGATGGTTTTGGTATTGCTCTATTGCATAACTTTGTGCATAGCGCAAGATCAAAACAAGGAACAAAAAGAAATCGAAATTGAAGCAGATGAGCTAGTATACAATAAAGCTGAAGAATCAATCATTGCGAATGGAAATGTACACATCAAACAAGATGATTTGCAATTAATGACTGGAAAAGTTGTGTACAATAAAAAAACCAATTATCTGTATGCATTTGGTAACGTTGCTTTTAGTAACGATAGTAGGAACTTTTTTTTTGGCAAAGAAGCATTTTTGGACCGAAACAAGAATTCTGGTGTAATCGTGAAGTTTAAGGCACGTTTGTCGAAAAAGGGCTTGTTATCCTCAGACTTTGCAAAAATGTTGGATAGAAATAGATTTTTAGTTCATGGGCTGGTTTTTTCAACTTGCAGTGTTTGCGATGAAAATCTGAAACCTCGGACTCCAATATGGCAAATTAAAGCGAAAGAAGCTTTAGTGGACAAGAAAGAGGAAACAATAAAGTACAGGCATAGTAAGGTGGAGATTTTTGGCGTTCCTGTTTTTTACCTTCCATATTTTTCTATGCCAACCCCGCAAGCACATAATAGGAGTGGGTTTTTAGCTCCAAAATTTAAAAACTCAAATATCCTGGGTTTTCAGACATCAATTCCCTATTATTTTAGTATTTTACCACAAATGGACTTAACATATACGCCTACTTTTAGCACAAAAGAGAATGCTATCCACAACCTTAGTTTTCGTCATTTGACCAATTATGGTCTTTATGAGATAGAAACCTATTTCACTCATAGGGATGCAATTGATGAGAAAAAATCTTTTAAAGGATTGTTCCAAACCTCGGGGAATTTTAAGTTAAAAAATAATTATTTTTTCGACTATGATTCAAAAAGGGTATTGGATAATTCAAAAAAATTCATCCAGAAATATAATATTTCTAAGGATGATGTGTTTACAAGCAAGTTTTCTCTAAGAAAAGAAAAGAAAGATAATATGTTGTTGATGTTTGATACAATTTTCTTTCAAGACCTAAGAAAAGGCGAGATTAATAATAAGAAAGATACCCCATCAGTTTTACCATGGGTCAGAACTTACAATAAAGTTCCAGTGAAGTTGCCATTTGGTTATGAGCTTATTTTTTCTACAGACTTGCTCAATTTAACTAGGGAGGAAGGAACGAATTATAAAAGAGCAACTTTCCAACTGGATATGTTAAATAACACCTATCTTCCACTTGGTCAAGTATTGGGCATCTCTCCATCAATTAGATATGATTACTACAACATTCATTATACCGCCGATAAATCCACAAGTAAAAGTAGAGTGTTAGGAAAACTGCTTATGAACTGGAGGTGGCCTTTTATAAAGCATCAGGGGCATAAAAATATCATTTTAGAACCAATTGTAAATTTCAGTTACAACTCATCAGCTACCGGGAATTTTTTGAAAGAAGACGGCCAAGAACAACTCATAAACGCTTCAAATGTTTTTGCCTCAAATTTTTTCACCGGTAAAGATATTATCGATTTTGGTTCCAGTATAAACTATGGTTTAAGAGCAAATTATTATACTGAGGGCAATACTTATGGAGCCGTTTTAGGCCAGAGTTATAAATTAAACAGGCCAAAAGAATTGGAGCATAACATCTCTTATAGTTGGAACGACAAAATAATTGGGCAAAAGTCTGAAATAGTGGCAAAACTTTATACCCAGATTGGTAGCGATCTCTCATTTGTTAACAATATAAGTTTGTCCCCGAATCGTTTTGATTTAATTAAAAATGAGCTAGATGCCAATATGAAATACAGAAAGTTGGTATTTGGTCTGGGGCATGTATTTATTAAAGAGCAATACATCAATAAATGTTATAACGATTACAATCAGGAGATAAGCGGAAAACTGCAATATAATTTTTATCAGAAATGGTGGCTGGAGGCAAAAGCGAAACGAAAAATTGGACATCTAACCAAAGAAGAAAAAATCGACCAGTATGACTTAAATGCCAAAGAAAAAAATAAAAATATTAGTAAATGGGTTAGCAATGAGATAAGTTTGTTGTATAAAGGAGATTGTTTAAAAATCAATTTTGGTATAGAAAGAGATTACTCTATGCCCAAAGGTTTAAAGCCTTCCTTCACAACGTATATGAAGATTGAACCTATTTTTAACTAGAAAATAAATTTATATGACAAACTTATTTAGATCAATAAAATTGCTTATAGCTGCAGCATTAATAGTATCTTCATCCACAGAAGTCTTAGCAGAGCAGGATTACATAGTTGCATATGTTAATAACGAGATTATCACATCTTATGACTTGAAGAAAAGGGTGGAGTTGGCTGAGTCGATAAACAAGGTAAAAATCTCAAGCAAGGAGGCTAAACAATCTATTCTTCAAACACTAATCGACGAAAAATTGATTGCTCAAATAGCAAGAAGAAACAATATTTCTGTGCCAAAAGAACAAGTGATGTCTTACATAGGTTTGATAGCTAAAGATAATGGGGTCAGCAATCTGGAGCAATTGGCTAAACGTTATAAGATAAGTCCTGCTGAATTTATGAAACAAATTGAGGGACAACTTTTGTTAAAAAAACTGGTACAAATACAAATTGCGCCAGATACTAAAGTTTCTCAGCAAGAAACGCATGACAATTTAAATAATATATCTGCGAATGTTGTTCAATCCTCCAATGTTGAAGCAAGTAGTGATGTGAAGATCTCAGAAATCGTGTTGTACAAACAATCTTTGAAGCAGGCAGATATGCAAAAACTTTTAAACAATCTATATTTGCAACTTAAGCAAGGCATTGCCTTTGAAGACCTTGCAAGACAATTCTCTGAAAGCCCATCTGCTTCATCGGGAGGATCGATTGGTTGGGTAAAACTGGGGCAATTGGCTAAACCAATAGCAGATGCAATAGAACAAGATTTAGTCCACTTTAAGACAGGTAGGGTCACTGCTCACCCAATTGATATAGATGACCGTGTTATATTGGTGAAATTAGTGGATACGAGAGCAGGAAAAAAAGTAATAAAAAAAGTGAGTGAAGAAGAGGTTCAGGATGTACTCTTTAACCAGAAGTTGTCCATAAATGTCCGTAATTTTATAAACAATCTGAGGAAGAATTCTTATATTCATATTAAAAACTCATGATATTTTGATGGAGGAACTTTCCCCTTAGCTTTTGCTTAAGGTTTCCAAAATAACGTAAGCAATTGTGTATGGATATTCGTCCGCAATTGATAAAAAAGCTTTAACCCCTTGGTTGGACATTGGATGTTTGTTAAAAAAAGGAGCATTTTTGGCATCGTTAAAAATTTCTATAGCCTGGAAAGCAACCTCTCCCCTAATACCATGCCCAGTTGCTTTAGCATAAGCTTCCTTTGCTGCAAATCTTTTGGCAAAATATGAGTAATGTTCAGGATTATTAGCAAGTTTAATTTCGTTTTCGGTAAAGATTCTTGATAAAAACTTATATTTATATTTTTTTATCAACCTCTCCACTCTTCTGATATCAACAATATCACAACCAATACCCACAATCATCTTCACTTAATTTCGATCAGGTTTTGGTGCCATCATGATGTTCAATTCACGAAGCGCTTTTTGGTCAACATTTGTCGGTGCCCCCATCAATAAATCTTGCGCATTTTGATTAAGCGGGAAAGCTATAATCTCCCTAATATTAGGCTCATTCGCCAAAAGCATAATCATTCTATCAACACCTGGTGCGATACCGCCATGTGGAGGTGCACCATACTTTAATGCTTTAACCATAGCGGGAAAATTTTCATCAACTTGTGTGTTGCTATAACCAACGTTTGCAAAGGCCTGGTACATTATGGGAAGTTTATGGTTTCTGATCGCACCACTTGAAAGCTCTACCCCATTACATATGATGTCATACTGGAATGCTTTTATCATCAATTTCTCCTCCAGTGTTTTAGCATTTTGTAATGCTTCTAAACCACCTTGCGGCATGGAGAATGGATTGTGGAAAAAATCCAGCTTCTTCTCTTCAGCATTCCACTCGTAAAACGGATAATCCACTATCCAGCAGAACCTAAATTCTTTTTCTGCAACAAGATTAAGCTCTTGCCCAAGTTTTTCTCTAACTTTACCTGCATTTTTAGCTGCGATTTCTTCAACATCACATGTAAAAAAGACTGAATCATCTTGCTTTAAATCGCAAATTTCTTTTAGCAGTTTAAATTTATCCGGGCTTAAAAATTTTGCGATCGGACCTTTGCCCTCACCATTTTCGTCTATGGCGATATATGCCAGCCCCTTTGCTTTAAGTTCAGCCTGGGCAAAAGCTATCATTTTATCATAAAACCCTCTACTGAGCCCCTTGCAATTATGCACTGGTATAGCACGAACTACGCTGCCGTTTTCAATTCCAGCATTAAATATGGAGAAGTCTGAGTGTCTAAACACCTCTGTCGCATCTCGGATAACTATTGGGTTTCTTAAATCTGGTTTATCTGAACCATATTTTAGCATAGCGTCGTGATAAGTTATTTGAGGGAATGGATAATCCGTCACCTTCCAATCCGAAAATGTTTTGAAAGTATTAGCAAGTACCGGTCCAATTGCCTCAAAGACGTCTTCTTGCGTCACAAATGACATCTCTATGTCCAACTGATAAAACTCCCCTGGCGCTCTATCAGCTCTTGCGTCCTCATCTCTGAAACATGGGGCAATTTGAAAGTACCTATCAAACCCTGCAATCATAAAAAGCTGCTTGAATTGCTGAGGCGCCTGAGGGAGGGCATAAAACTTCCCTGGATGCAATCTACTTGGTACCAAGAAGTCTCTTGCTCCTTCAGGTGAACTTGCAGTTAATATTGGGGTTTGAAATTCAGTAAAACCTCTCTTGTACATTTCATCTCTTAAGAATCTGGCAACCTTGCTTCTTAAGGCAATATTGTTGTGCATATTCTCCCTTCTTAAATCTAAAAAACGATACCTCAGTCTTAAATCTTCTGGAAATGGTTGGTCAGAGTTCACGTTAATTGGCAAAACTTCAGCTTCTGATTCAATGTTGAATTGTTCTATAACAATTTCTACCTCACCTGTTGGCAACTCTTTATTGATGGTTTCTTCTGACCTCTTTACCACTTTGCCAACCACGGTTATTACACTTTCATAACTCAGTGATGTAAGTGTGTTAAAGTCCTCCTTTGGCAGTGGATAAAGCCTATCATCCTGATTGGATGTTACCAATTGAACAATGCCAAAATGGTCTCTTAAATCTATGAAATAAACCCCTCCGTGATCTCTTTTTCTGTGGATCCATCCTGAAACTTTTACAGTACTGCCGATATCTTGGGTGGACAGTTGTCCACATTTATGAGTTCTGAATTTATGCATATGTATTTTGGTTATGTTTTGACTGTACTCCAGTCGTTAAGAAAAATTTCAATACCTTTTTCTGTCAAAGGATTATTTATCATAGCAGAGATAAGGCTTGGTGGTAAGGTTATAACATCCACCCCAAGCTTAGCCACCTCTATTATATGTATTGGGTTTCTTATTGACGCAGCTAAAATTTGAGTTGAGATATCTGGATAATTTTGGTATATGGCGCAAATATCTGCTATCAGTGCGATGCCATCGCGCCCCATATCATCAAGCCTACCTATAAATGGGGATACATAAGTGGCACCAGCTTTTGCAGCAAGCAATGCTTGTGTTGGAGAAAAGCATAAGGTCATGTTGACAGCAATAGACTTTTCAGCCAATACTTTACAAGCTTTCAGGCCATCTTGGGTGATTGGTAATTTTATTGTAATTTGAGGCGCTATCTCAGAGAGCCTTTCCGCCTCGCGCAACATGTTATCATAATCAGTTGCTATCACCTCAACACTTACAGATGTATCTATAATTTCACATATCTCGCGTATTACAGTTCCAAAGTCCTGTTTTGACTTGGCGATGATGGACGGGTTTGTTGTAACTCCATCAACAACACCCAATTCTTTATATTTTTTTATGGCTGCAACATCGCAACTATCAAGGTACACCTTCATGTTTAAGTAGTGAAGCTCAGTTTGACTAATTATCCAAGGTAGGATATATTTTTTTTAACTTAATGCAAGAGAAATAAAAGGCATGTTCAGTGGCATTATAGTCGACATTGGTACTATTTCACACATCAATAAGGAATCTAGAGATTGGAAAATATTGATACGTACTTCTTTAAATTTGAAAGAAGTATCAATAGGTGATTCTATTGCATGTGATGGGATTTGCCTGACAGTGATTGAGGTATTGGAGCATGAGCTTGTGCTTCAAGCTTCATTAGAAACACAGAAGGTCACAAATTTAGCCCAATGGAATAATGGCTACAAAGTAAATCTAGAAAAAGCTTTGAAAGTGGGGGATTTGCTCAATGGTCATTTTGTGCAAGGGCACGTTGATTGCGCAGTAAAGCTGTTAGGAACCGAAACAATTGGCGGTTCTCACGCACTTCAATTTGAGCTCCCACATAAAATTAAGAAATATATAGTTAATAAGGGAGCCATAACAATAAACGGCGTCTCCCTCACCGTGAATGAGGTGACCGATCATCAATTCTTTGTCAATATCATCCCACACACATGGGGCTGTACAAATTTATCCAACCTTATAATTGGGGCAAAAGTCAACCTTGAGGTTGATTTATTAGCCAGATATTTAGAGAAACTTAGAGGCGACGTAAAAAATCAGCTATAAAATGAACTTCGCAAGATCATCCTGCTTGTTGATATCGGCTAGGTTTTTCTCCACGAACGCCTCGTCAACAACGAATTTGTTTCCGGCATTTTCATCCGCGTTGAAGCTGATATTTTCCAGAATTTTTTCAAACAACGTGTGCAAACGCCTAGCACCTATATTTTCCACTTCTTCGTTAATGTGAATTGCATATTTTGCTATGCTGTTTAAACCGCTTTCCGTAAACTCTAGGGCTACTTTTTCGGTCTCAAACAAAGCAGTATACTGCTTTGGTAATGAGTTTTTTGGTTCTTTTAGTATTCTAACAAGGTCTTCCTGGGTTAATGGGTGTAGTTCCACCCTAACAGGAAGTCTTCCTTGAAGTTCAGGAAGTAAATCTGATGGTCTAGCCAAGTGAAATGCACCTGATGCAATGAATAAAATATGGTTAGTTTTTACCATGCCATACTTGGTACTGATGGCAGTTCCTTCAATTAATGGAAGCAAATCTCTTTGCACACCTTCTCTATTAACCTCACTGCGCTTATTAACATTGCCGCTGGCTATCTTGTCAATCTCATCCAAAAATACAATACCGTCCTCTTCTGTCATTTTGATTGCTTTGTCTATTATGGATTGCTCGTCAATCAAATTATCTGTCTCCTGTGCTACAAGATGCTTCATTGCCTCGGAAACTTTTAACTTAACTAACTTTTGGTTCTTTGTCCCCATAGTTTTGTTCAGCAAATCCCCCAGATTAAACATCCCCATTTGCCCTCCTGGCATTCCTGGAATGTCAAAGGTTGGTATATTTTGTTGTTTATTGGTTGGCTCAGTGATTGAAATCTCCACGTCTCTTTCATCCAATTCTTTGGAGTTAAGCTTTTCCAGATATAACTTTTTCGTTTCCTCAGAAGCATCTTTTCCCACTAAACAATCAACTAATCTGAGCTTTGCAGCCTGTAGAGCAGTGCTTTTCACCTCATCAGAAAAATCCTCTCTCACCATTTTGATTGTAATATCAAGTAAATCTCTAATTATGGAGTCAACGTCACGCCCCACATAGCCTACTTCAGTAAACTTTGTGGCCTCGATTTTAATAAAAGGGGATTTTAAAAGCTTTGCCAATCTCCTTGCAATTTCGGTTTTTCCAACTCCAGTTGGGCCAACCATCAGTATATTGTGTGGGGTTACCTCATCTTTTATTTCGTCTGCAATATGTTTCCTTCTCCATCGATTTCTAAGAGCAACAGCAACAGCTTTTTTTGCCTGTTCTTGGCCAATGACATATTTATCTAACTCATCAACGATTTGTTTTGGTGTGAAATCTTTCATTTATACTATTTCGGGACAATGATTACAGAAAGTTGCTTTCCTTCTTTCTTGACATCAACTTCAACCTTAGAAAAAGCTGCTGATTCGGCTTTGAATTTTTCTATCACACCAAGACCAACATCCTCATGCGCGATTTCACGCCCTTTAAAAAATAAACTGACCTTCACCTTATTGCCATCACTTACAAAGCGTTTTGCATTGTTCAATTTAACATTAAAGTCTCCTATTGCGATGTTTGGTCTTAGTTTAATTTCTTTGACCTCAACCACTTTCTGTTTCTTTTTGGCTTCCTGAGCTTTTTTTGTAATTTCGTACTTATACTTGCCAAAATTCAACACCTTGCAAACAGGAGGCACCACGTTTCCAGAAATTTCAACTAAATCTAGCATTCGGGTTTTAGCCAATTCCAACCCTTCTTGCAAAGTGGTGATGCCAACCATCTTGCCATCGTGATCTATAAGACGGATTTTGTTAGCTGAAATGGTTTCGTTTACATTAATATTTGGTTCTTTCTTGGATATAACTTAACTCCTTTTTTGTTGTATTTCTAATAGTAATTTATCCATAAACTGATTTAACTCAAGCGTTTCTTGCTGATTACTACCTATTTTTCTTATAGAGACCAGATTACCCTCTTTTTCTTTTTCCCCTAATACGGCAATCATAGGTACTTTTTCAAGAGAATATTTTCTGATTTTGTAGGTGATTTTTTCGTTCTCAAGATCAATAGTACACCTTATCCCTTTTGTTCTAAGAGTACTAAAGACAGTCTTAGCATAATCATTTATACTATCTGTAACTGTTATTATCACAACCTGGGTTGGTGCAATCCAAAGTGGCAAGTTTCCAGAATAATGTTCAATTAATATGCCGAGGAATCTTTCTATTGAGCCAAAAAGCGCCCTATGTAACATCACCGGCCTATATTTTTTACCATCTTTATCAATGTAATTTGCGTCCAATCTCTCTGGAAGATTGAAATCCACCTGTAGGGTTCCTAACTGCCAATCTCTTCCTATTGCATCTCGCATTACAAACTCTAACTTAGGACCATAAAATGCCCCCTCTCCTTTGTTTAAAGTGTATGGCAATTCTTGTTCGACTAACGCATTAAGCAGCGCTTTTTCTGCAGAATCCCAAACTTCATCAGAGCCAATTCTTTTTTGCGGTCTATCGGAAAACTTGACTTTTACGTTATTAAATCCAAAATCTTTGTATATCTCCATTATCAATTTGCATACAGCAATACACTCTTCCGTTATTTGCTCATTGGTACAAAATATGTGAGCATCATCCTGGGTGAATGCGCGCGCCCGCATTAACCCGTGTAGTGCTCCTGATGGCTCATATCTATGCACTTTGCCAAATTCTGCCAAGCGTAGGGGGAGTTCCCTGTAACTTTTTATCCCCTGGTTATATACTTGAATACCACCTGGGCAGTTCATGGGTCTGACTGCATATAACCTCCCCTCCTCAATTGTATTGGCGGTAAACATGTTTTCTCCAAATTTTTCCCAGTGACCAGATGCTTCCCATAATTTTTTATCCATTATTTCAGGCGTGCTAATCTCAAGATAACCATTATTGTTTTGTTTTTCCCTGATGTAATTCAACAGTCTTTGAAATAAATCCCAACCTTTTGGATGCCAAAATACAGAACCTTGAGCTTCTTCTTGGAAATGGAATAAATCTGATGCCTTCCCGATCTTTCTATGATCACGTTTTTCAGCTTCTTCAAGCATTGTTAAATACTGCTTAAGTTGCTTTTTATCCGCCCAGGCTGTTCCGTAGATTCTCTGTAGCATTGCGTTATTGCTGTTGCCTCGCCAATATGCTCCCGCCACTTTCATCAATTTGAACGCTTTTACAACGCCAGTTGATGGTGAGTGAGGGCCTCTGCAAAGATCGGAAAAATTGCCTTGAGTATATATTGTGATCTGGCTTTCTTGAGGTAGCGACCCAATAATTTCTACTTTATAAGTCTCTCCCTGTTTTGAAAAGAAATCAACAGCTTCTTCTTTTGTGACAACTTTTCTTATGATGGGAAGATTCTGATCAATAATAGACTGCATTTTTGCTTCTATTTTTTCCAGGTCCGCTTCGCTAAAAGGTTCTACATTGGCAAAATCATAGTAAAAACCGTTTTCTATAGTAGGGCCAATCGTGACTTGTGCTGAAGGATATAACTCTTTCACTGCCTGCGCCATTATGTGTGCCGCATCATGTCTGATAATGTCAAGTCCCTCCGTACTAGAAGAAGTTACAAATTCAACATCATCACCAACAACAACTTCGGTAGATAAATCTTTTACATCGCCGTTAATTTTGATTGCAACACATTGCTTATGCAAGCTCTTGTCAATCTCACTGAGCAGTTCAACTCCACATATTTTTTGTTGATCCAATTCCTTTATTTTACCATTCAGCTTTATTTCGTTCATAAAATATTGTTGGTCTTTTAGTAAATAATAGCCGTATTATACGCAAAAACTTAAATTAGCTCTAGCGTTATTTTGAAAAACCACTGATAATATTTTCCATGGTGTAACATCTGAGGCAGAAGTAAACGAAGCTTGAAGAGAAAGTTTTTTCAACTAAAATGGATAAAAAAATAGATGGAACTTGATGTTAAAGGAAGTTAGGGTAGCAAGTGTTATATTAGCGCTTCCATTAGAACAGGAATTTTCCTATAAAATTCCAGATAAACAACAAAACGCTAAGATCGGCTCTATAGTCAAAGTGATGTTTCGAAATAGAGAACAAATCGGCGTAATTACAAAAATAGATCATATTTATGAAGACACCTTTGACTACGAACTAAAAGAAATTTCAGATTTCTACAATTTACCTCAGCTCAGTGGGAAAATCATAGATTTTGCCCGTTGGATGGCAAAGTATAATATGGTCTGTTTTGGTAACGTTATAAAAATGCTGTTGCTTAACAAAAAAAATATTGAATATCAGATAGGTAGGGAAAATTACGCCAATTACAACAGCATAAATACCACAATCGAAGTACAGTTATCAGAGCTGCAACACAATGTGGTTGAAAAAATTCAAGCAAGCGGATTCAACAGATTTGCAGTTCATTTAATCCAGGGGGCAACCGGTTCTGGTAAAACTGAAGTATATTTAGAAACTGCGCAAAAAATAATTGATGATAAGGGGGAAGTTTTAATACTTTTACCAGAGGTTTTGCTTGCAACTCAATTAGTTGAAAGATTTAAAACACGTCTTAAAAATTGCAACATAGCTGAATGGAATTCATCTCTATCCCCTAAAAAAAGAGCCATAGTTTGGCATGGGGTGCTGAATGGAGAGATAAACGTAGTAGTTGGAGCAAGGAGCGCACTATTTTTACCTTTTTTAAATCTAAAGCTTGCCGTAATCGATGAAGAACATGACAACTCCTTTAAACAAGAGGAGGGTATAATATATAATGCAAGGGATATGGCAATTATAAAAGCAAAAATAGAAGAGTTTCCAGTCCTACTTTCCACAGCAACACCTTGTGTTGAAACATACCACAACTCTATGCAAAAAAGGTATGAACTGCACAAACTACCAAGCAGATATACAGGTGTTGCTTTGCCTAGTGTGAAAATAGTTGATTTAAACCAACTAAGTAAAAATTATAATGAGTGGATATCAGCCCCGCTTCGTGACGAGATACTTAATTGTTTAAAACGTCAAAAATTATCGATGATTTTTTTAAATAGGCGTGGGTATTCTCCATTAACTTTATGTAAAAATTGTGGCGAAAAATTTTCTTGTCCAAATTGTCAATTTTGGCTGGTTGAACATAAAAAGAAAAACCAAATGCTATGCCATTATTGCGGTTTTTCTCAAGAAAAATTAATCAGGTGCACAAAATGTGAGTCTGAAGAAAAACTTGTGGCTATTGGGCCAGGTGTTGAAAGAATTGAAGAGGAATTACAATCTTTATTCCCTAACGCAAAAATAGCTGTACTTACAAGTGACACCGTAGGAGACCTAAAAAAAGCCTCAAAAATTATTCAAGAAATAGAAAATAAGGAATACGACATAATACTAGGAACGCAAATGTTGGCAAAGGGACTAAACTTCCCAGATTTACATCTTGTTGGAGTAATTGATGCAGACATTGCATTTGCCGGAGGTGACCTAAGAATTTTGGAGAGAACGTTTCAGCTATTATATCAGGTTGCTGGAAGAGCTGGAAGAGAACAAGAGAAGGGTCTGGTACTTATACAAACATCTTTTGCAGAGAATCAGCTGTTAACACATATTAAACAATGGGACTACGATGCATTTATTAATCTTGAAATCGAAAATAGGTACAAAGCTTTTATGCCTCCATTCTCAAAATTGGCAATGATCAGAGGAAGTGCCAGTTGTGAACATAATTTACACTCATTTATGCATCACATCGTGCAACTTGCCCCCCTAAAAAACGAAATAGATATACTGGGTCCATCACCCGCCCCAATGTATAAATTAAGGAATAAATTCAGGTATAGAATTATCATCAGAACTAAAAAACAAACTAATATTCAGAGTTATATCAGTCAATGGTTGGATTCAATCAATGTTCCATCCTCGATTCAGCTTAAAGTGGATATTGATCCATATAATTTCATTTAAAGCGATTAACCCCTTTAAGTTGTGTCATTGATATGTTACCATTGAAATGTGGGGAGTGTTGCCATAAGATAGATGAGATGCTAAAATGAATATAGCGAGCAACAAAGAAAATAGAAATATGAATACAGAGTGTAAAAAATGCAGTAGCAGTAAATACGTTAAGAATGGTAATATTAGGGGTATGCAAAGGTATAAATGCAAAGAGTGTGGATGTAATTTTACAAGCACTAAATTAAGAGGCTGTTCGCCAGAGATGAAGGCTCTGGCAGTGTTATTGTACAGCATGGGGAAAAGTAGCTTTAGATGACTAGGGAAATTATTTAAAGTAGCTCATACTAGCGTATATAAGTGGATAATACTGTATGCTAAAAAGATACCAAGACCAACAGTGCCGGAAGAATTGAGAGAAGTTGAAATAGATGAGATGTGGCATTTTGTAGATTCAAAAAAAACAAATTATGGATATGGAAAGCCTATAGTAGGGAGCTCAAGAGAGTTGTTGCCTGGGTGGTTGGTAAGCGTAACGTTACAACCTTTAGAAAATTGTGGAAAATCATAAGTAGAGATAATTGCAGTTATTACACAGACGATTGGTCTGTTTATTCAGAGGTTATACCTCGCCATCAACATGTTGTTGGCAAACAACATACACTCTCAATTGAGTCCAATAACTCAAACACAAGGCACAGAATTGCAAGAATGACCAGAAAAACAAAGGTAGTTTCAAAATCTGAAGAAGTTGTCGATCTTACGATTAAGCTCTGGGTACATTTTGAGGATAACAATAATTTCCTAAGTGAGCAGGGCAATTTTATATCTATCTTATGGCAACACTCTGGAAATGTGATCAATAATAAATGAGGTATATATGAGTACATTTTCTTTTTACAGCGTTACAAATTCTTTTCTTCAGTATGCAGCAGAGATTGGTATTATAAAAGAATTTATAGGAGATAAAAATCCAATTTTACAGGATGTGATACTTGCCACTGAGATCGGTGTTAGGTCTGTATCAGATATAGAGACAGAAAATTATAATGATTTAATAGCACAAATTGGGTTGTTTTATATAGTAGCACAAGATTTTGATTATAAGGGCATGAAAGCAACTTTAAGTGAGACAATTGAAGACATGCGGTATTACGGTTCTTTTCTGTACCAAAATGTTACGCCGTCAGAAACTCATTTGATTCATGATGATGGCATATCAGAGCACAACCTGTCACAACAACATTTGAATACAGTGGCACTGTTTTAGATATCATCTCAAGCTTATTGTTCTACACACCTCTAATAAGTCCCTCCGTCAAAATAGTCTGAGGTATGGCAAAACTAGGGAATAATTAGATAAAAATCTGATCAAATCCATAAGAAAATAATAATATATTTATTTATGTAAAATCTCTTATGGATTTGATGGTAAATGGCAATCCTGCAAGGCTCGCGCGCAAGCGCTAGGCTTGCCATTTGCGATTTTAAAGGGAATGTTAAACGACCTGCACTAAGCCAGTTTTTGACCTTTATCCTCCAAGTATCTACCCATCACTGCTGTTACCAAAGCATAAACCCAACAAAAGCAACAAGTAAGTGATACCAAATTTAATGCTATCCACTTACATATCTTATCAGGTGCATATATTCTTTATTTTTTTTATTTGTTTTTGCATTATTCATAACAAAGAATTCTGTTTTATTACATAAAAAATCTTCTAATAATTTTTTTAGTCCCGCTGTTGTTTTTTCAATATCAATTGCAATTGATATTGAAATATTTGTTATAGACTTACCGCTTATATCTACATAAAAAACACCAGCATCAATCTTTGAGTATTGGATATCTTTAAAACCTCCGTGCAGTAAAATAAATTTTTCTATTGCCAATTGAGGGTAAATTCCTTGGTTCACCTCATTAGCACTTGGTACATAACCGGTTTTATAGTCTAAAATCTTTGCGCCATTCTTTGTTATTTCAATTTTATCTGATATGCAGTGAACATAAATTGATCGATTTGCTATATCTAAAGCTATACCCCCTGGGATTTCGCTAAAAATCTCTGCCCCCGAAGACCTACACTGATACATATTTTTGATGATATTCTTGAGTCTCACGTACCATAGTTTACTGATTATAAATGGTACATGATATTCTTTTATGCATTTATAAAACAGAGAGGTGAATTCATTGGTATAACCCTCTAAACTATCATACCTCTCACAGCAAACCTGTGAAAGAACTTGGTGTAACATAATTCCAAACTCTTTTTTTCCCGCAGATCTTCCTATATCTTCTAATGGGTTAAGCTTGGCTATATACTTCGCATAATACACATATGGATTAGACATCAACTTTTCCACACCACTAACTGAAATTTTATTTGGCCTGGAGCTGACATCCATGTTTACACATCCAGATATTCTATCTACTGCTTTATCCTCGTGTTGCAACTGTTGCAACAAAGTTCTGTATTTTCTGCTGAACAAATCTGATTGTTCTTTTGCCTCTTTAGTAAGTAACATTTTTTCAAGCCATCTGCATTTTGTTGTTTTGCCGTTAAGAGATTCGCTATAGCTAAGAACTACATTTTTGTTAAACAGTGAATTGAAGAAATCATATTCCATAAAACCAATCTCTACATCAAATGATTTTAATTTATTGGCTGTTCTGGTATATGGATGAAAATACCCGTGGTCTAAGTTAGTATCTGGAAATATACCCTCATTCAATCCTGCAAATACCAATACTTCATACTGCATATTCCTGTTTTCAAACGTTTGTAAAATTTGCACAGAACAATTAGGCATTGTGTTTGTTGTTCTCATGTTTGCGGATATAATTTCTTCAATAATCGCAATATATGTATTGAAATTTAAAAAGTACTCTTGTTTAAAATGTTTTAAGTCCTTTTCAATTGATGGTAAAATTTGTCCTAAAGTTGAGCTATCAAAGTTTTGCCTTAAAGCATTGAACACTCCGACATGAATTTGAAAATATTTATATAAATTATTCTGCTCGTTTTTAATTTCTTCCCTTGCACTTTTGAGATTCCTTTCAAACTCTAGTAAAGAATTGAATTTCTCTTGCTGACATTGGTTGAGTTCTTGAAAATAATCACTGATATTTTCTCTGTATAGGTGTTGGCGTAGATAATTGAGCTCCCAGTCTTTAAGTTCTTCTTTATCATAGAATTTGGAATACTTGGACTTCAGAATATCAAGTAAAAAAAGGTAGTCGTTTTTTGTTGAGTTCAAATAATTTGCTATCAATAAAAATAGCATCAGCTCCTGATTGTTTCTGTATGAGTTGGACAATAGGTTATCCACATCTATATCCCAAAGTTTTAAGAAGCTTTCTATTTTCTGCGCCAAGTCGATTGATTTTGTTTGGACTACTATCTTCTTCTGACCATTAGCCAATTGCTCTCTAATGAAAAGAGATATTAATTTCGCCTCCTCGTTTGGGTTTTTAGCAGTGAGGATATTTATGTTATTATCCCTATATTCTATTAGGTTCTCAACATCCTCAACTGTTTGTGGCAGTATATTGTTACGATTTAAAAAACTAGATATATGGCATTGATGGCTCTTACCAACATTATTGTATAAATTCCCATCAAACCCTCTGATAAATATCACACTTTCTTCGTGTTTTGCCAAATTATTCAAAAAAGAGGATATATAGTTTACGTCTGTTTGTGGGAGGATCGTAAATACTCGTTTTTTCGTACTATGGTCCCATGCCTTTGTTATTGTGCTTACAGCCCAATTAAGGGAAGCAGCTTTAAGTAATAAATTATGAGCACTTAGATGATGCTCCAGCTTATTCAATATAACAAGCAATATTTTCTCATTTTTTGAGGTAGGGAATATTTTTTTGTAATCATATTGATAGTGGTAACATTCAAAAATCGCCTTCTTAAGTTTTTCAACACTCAATGTCCTAAAAAATGTAGGGCTGGATTCATCGCTTGTTTTTTTTAAATCTTCGATGATAAATTGTAATAAAATTGTTAACTGCTGGTTTGTGACAACCTTTTTTCCAAACAAATTGGTTGTTAATTCTGGTAAATCTTTACAAAAACCATCAAATTCTAAAATGTTTTCGTCAATAGAAGAAAATGTTAAAGTTTTGGGCAATAACACACTTTTTTTGTTAGCGCAGATTTTTTGCTGAAAAAAAGCATGCTGCAGCCTTTTATGTGGAAAAATAATTAAACTTTCATTTGGCTGTTTGAAGTCATCAGTGATATCCAGTATTTTTCTGGTGAAGCATTTAATAAAATCATTATTAAACGGAATATTATAAATCTTTCCCATCTTTGTTCATGTGGACAAGCTTTTCCCCTGCCTGAAGATACTGATGCCCAAGAGTAATAATTTTTACAGATTCTGGCAAATTAATAACCCAGAATCCATCACTGTCTTCTCCAATTATTTCTACTGGAACAAACTCTACAACTTTTTCTTTATTCAAGATTTTAACCCCAACATTTCCACTGACGTCTATGTTGATTGTAGACTGATTTACTTTATGTGCCAAAAAACTTCCTGCATTCACAACCACTCTAACAATCTGCCCACTTTTCAATCCAAGTTCTGTATTGTCGGTTAAGACTTCTGCTGCATAAGTTTTGGTCACATCATTTGCAGAGCAACTTAGCGAAGATAATTTTTTTATATTAACCTCTTTGCCATCGATGACTAAAGACACCCCTGTGCTGCGTTTCACATCATCAAATTGGCTATTTGGAACACTGAACTTTATTTTGATGATTTTATTGGATAAAAATTTTCCAACCGGAGAACCAGCTGTTAAATAGCCACCCACTTTGGCATTTATTTCATCAATCACTCCATCATAAGGTGCTTTTATTATAGAGTTATCCAGATTTATTTTAGCTTGCTTCATGTTAGCTTTAGCGTCATAAAGCTTGGCTTTAGAATCAGCAAGGCTTGCATTAGAACCCAACCCTTGTTGTTTTAGCTTTAGCGCAGATTGATATAAAATCTCTTTGTTGGCTAAATCTTCTTTGGCAGCATTATAACTTTGCAGGTAGTTTTTTTGATCAAGTTGAACTATCTCACTCCCCCTTTTTAAGAAACTCCCATTTTTTGCCAGTATACTAACAACTTTCCCATTTAGCTCAGAGGTTAAAATTACATGTTCTTCTGCTTTGGTTATGCCAGTAAAACTTAATGTCTTATCTTTGTTTACTGCCACAGATTTTGATACTTTATAGTTTAAATTGGGTTGGTTAATTACATTTGGCGCTTCCTTTCCCTTGAAAACAGCACTTAGCATCCAGATTGTTAATACTATAAGAAAAATTATAACTATACGAAGTTTGGCAGAAAGTTTCTTAAATTTATGTGATAATTGCAATAACATATAAAAATTCATTAATCTTTGTCAGTTGTTTGGTATTGTCTCTCAACGTGCCCAGTATATATCTGACGCGGTCTTCCTATTTTCATTTTTTGGTCCTCTATCATTTCTTTCCACTGAGCAACCCACCCAGCAGTCCTCGCTAATGCAAAGAACACTGTAAACATCTGAGTTGGTATCCCAAGTGCTCTATATATTATTCCTGAGTAAAAATCAACATTTGGAAACAATTTTTTATCAATAAAATACTCATCCTTTAAAGCTATTTTTTCAAGCTCTATTGCAATGTCCAAAAGTTTATCAGATTTAATGTTCAAGTCTGCCAAAACTTCGTGACAATGTTTTTTGAGGACATTTGCTCTTGGATCGTAATTTTTATACACTCTATGCCCAAAACCCATCAGTCTGAAAGGATCGTTTTTATCTTTTGCTTTAGCTATATAAAGAGGAATACGCTCTAGCTCCCCAATTTCCTCAAGCATTTTAATA
Source organism: Candidatus Bandiella woodruffii (assembly GCF_034359465.1). Lineage (NCBI taxonomy): Bacteria > Pseudomonadati > Pseudomonadota > Alphaproteobacteria > Rickettsiales > Candidatus Midichloriaceae > Candidatus Bandiella > Candidatus Bandiella euplotis. The sequence continues at coordinate 510,317 of NZ_CP110820.1, forward strand.
ACCGCTTCATTCGCTCCACCATGCGCTGGCCCCCAAAGTGATGCAATGCCTGCACTTACCACCGCAAATGGATTTGCGCCAGACGATCCTGCAAGCCTTATGGTTGATGTGGAAGCATTTTGCTCATGGTCTGCATGTAAAATCAGCAAGGTGTCCAAAGCCTTGGCCACAACTGGGTTCACCTTATACTCTTCGGTTGGAACTCCAAACATCATTTTCAGCAAATTTGAGCTGAAGTCTAATTTGTTATCTGGATATGTAAATGGCAAACCAATTGAATATTTATATGCCATCGCTGCAAGAGTTGGAACTTTTGCAATCAATTTTCTGATAGCAGAATCACGCTGTTCTGCATTTTTGATGTTTAAACTCTCATGATAAAACGCAGATAAGGAGCTTACTGTCCCAACCATAATTGCCATAGGGTGCGAGTTGCGAGGGAAGCCTCTGAAGAAAAACTGTAACTGTTCGTGCACCATAGTGTGGTGTTTTATTGAATATACAAACTGATTTTTTTCCACTTGATTTGGCAGCGAACCATATAAGAGTAGGTAGCAAACTTCCATGAAGTCACTCTTTTCCGCCAATTCAGTAATATTATACCCTCTGTGACGCAGAATGCCAGCTTCACCGTCTATGTACGTGATTGAAGATTCGCAGGATGCAGTAGACATGAATCCTGGGTCATATGTAAAATATCCAGAGGAACTGTATAAATCTCTTACATCTATCGCAGATGGCCCCTCAGTACCACCTACTATTGGTAACTCTATCTCTTTCTCAACCCCTGGAATTTTTAGGGTAGCTTTCTGTTGTTCGCTCATTTTAATCGATTTAGTAACAAAATATAGGTTTTATGCTATACGCGAGATTTTACTTTTTCAATAATTATTTATTTTATTTCTTCTATCTTTCTTTTGTATACCTCTCATCAATTAAGTTTTTAATTGAGAATTTATATATTTTTCGAACGATTTAAGTATTTTATTACTTGCATAACCAAGCATTGGATGCATTAATTTCTGAAGAAATTTTGATTTAAGGGAAAATTCTGTTTTAAACTTTACGTCTGTTTTATCCTCATCCACCATTTGTAACTCCCAACTTGAATTAAGAAACTCAAAAGGCCCATCAATCATGGTCGCCTTAATATATACCACACGTTTTTTAAAAGCTGGCATCGCTCTTTTGACGCCATCACGTTCCGTTGCACACTCTTTTTTACGCTCCTCATGCCTGCCACTTAATTCCTTATTATTTTTATCGTTATCTTCCATAGTGTCTTTAACCGTTACTAAAGATGTATACTTTATATTCATTCCTTTAAAAGAAATAATAAGATCAGCTGTAAAGCCCGCTTCAGTCTGCGTGATAATTCGTGCACCGCTGCACCACGGTAAAAATTTTGGGTAGCTATTTGTATCTAAGATAACCTTTTTTAGCCTTAAGATATTGTGATCAATCAATCTTGAATCTGAATATGCAAACATCTTAATTTATTTGAACTAACTTATAACCACCATTATCAATAACAAGCCTGTAACCCGCAAAATGTTCTACCTCAAGTTCGTCTTTGGTATGAACTTTTATCATCCACCTGCTTTGTAAAGGCAATTTCATTTCTATTCTATAAGGAGAAGTGCATAGTTCAAACGTTTGAACATCCTTTTTATTTTGCATATCTATAACTCGCACCATTAGCAAACCACTTCTAACTGATGTTTTGATAGAGATTGTATAAGTGTCGGGTTTTTCTTCAACAGATTCAACTACTAACTCAAATTCTTCAGATAAAATACTATCCCCCGCAGTGTTCTTAGAATTGGTTGTTGCATAGTTTTTTTTTGATGTATCAAGCACGATCTTAGTATTGTAGGTATTGTTGGCAATGTAAATCAATGCTGTATCCGTGAATAAAAAAAACAGAAAAAACAGAATTAGATAAATTTTATACCTGTAACCGTGCATATATACTCAAGCTATCTGTCGTCTATACATTTGCCAATTCTTAATTTGACTTTAGGTATACTCTCCTTGGATGGCAACTTATTCAATTGCCTTTGTATCACCTTCTCCTTTTTGCTCAATCAATTTATTATACATCGCCGCGACCTCATCAAATGAATAAGTTCCAATCATCATTGGCGCCTCCTTTAGTTGAGTAATACGCAGTTCATATTTATCGTTTTGAGATTTGCTAGCAACTTTTTCAAATAACTTGATAACAGCTGCTTTTTGGTTGTCTTGAATCATGCCTAATGAAAGCGCCCGCATAATGTCAGCATTAGCAAACAATGTGTTATAAAAATTGAAATAAAAGTTTAACAAATTAGTATAGTTTACAACGCCAAACTTCAAGTCGAAAAAAGGTATCATTTGAGTTTTCCCAAGCACCATATCACCATCTATCTGAAAGCTATATGGCTGAGTGGTCAACTTAAGAGTGTCTATGTGTAACTTATATACAGGTTTCACGTCAGCCAATATAACCTCTTCATTTAGATTGATTCTTGCATCATCCTTAAAATCAAATGAGCAGTTCAAATCACCAATCAAGCTAATTTCACCTAGCTCAGAATTTAATTTCGCATAACTATCAGAAGTTGGTGTAGAGAAATATTTTGCCTTATCCGAATTAAATTTCACATTAAAACCAGTATGATCCTCAACAGACTGATTTGTTAATTTGACTGTAAAATTATCCACAGAGGAGATTGATGTCACAGTGTCATCTTTTTCCACCTTGCTCGTTATGTGGCCAGAAGAAGTATAGTTGAGTTCATCAACATACTTTATAAAGTATCTCTCTAATCTATTTTTTTCTAAGAACTCATTCTGCGTGATTAAATATCCCTTTAACTTAACATTAAAAGCTGGGGCAGAGGTGAATGTAGATGAGTATTTTTGTTCTCCATTGGCATCCGTAATTAATGTATTTATTTTATCTGAAGATTCTACTTTCAAGCTTTTTGTTATTAAAGAATGGGTGAGGTCGATATATTCAACGCTTGATTTATCCGAAAAACCTTGTCTCTCTTGCAGAAAAACTGGCTTTACCATTCTGGCACTCACATTCCAAAACCCAATATTACCATAGCTTATTTTGTCATATGTCAGCTTAAGACCATGTTCCAACAGCTTATCAGACACAATATCGATTGTCTCCTCTATCTTATTTATATGCATATACCTTAATACAAAATTCACGCCAATTAATAAGCAAGCGGTGGATATCCATAATATTTTCTTTTTCATACCTGAAGCCTCTGTTTATGGTGCACCCGAAAGGATTCGAACCCTTGACCTTTAGATCCGTAGTCTAACGCTCTGTCCAGCTGAGCTACGGGTGCTCTTGTTTTCCACTAAATTTATATTCCTTTAATCGACAATGTCAAAGTTTATTTAGCTCTTTTTAAAGTTGATGAAATATGCCTCTAGTAAATCAAGAGAGCTGGCGAATTTACAGACGACAGAGAACTTGGAAAAGAGCAATGAATACGAGTGATGAGCATGAGGAGCGTACTGTTTGTACGTGACGAAATGCGAAGTCCGAAGTATTTTAAGACCAATTTTTCAAGTTATCGGAGTATATATATAATCAATTTATTTTATGCTGACTATATAATAATTATATGTTAGCTTTAACGATGGTTAAGGACCTTCTACACAAAATAGCATTTTTGGACAAAGCATGTTTCCAAACGATAAGCCAAAGAAACAAAAAATTAAACTACCTAATATTGGTAAAATATTGGTTATAGCTTCTGGCAAAGGTGGGGTTGGCAAATCCACCTTTGCTTCAAATCTAGCAATAGCACTCGTTGAAGCTGGTAATAAAGTTGGTCTGCTGGATGCTGATGTCTATGGTCCATCTATGCCAAGAATATTCAATATCAAGGAAAAGGGAGAAGTAAAAAACAATTTGTTAATCCCATTCTGCAAATATGGCGTTAAAATTATGTCCATGGGTTTTTTGGTACCGGAAGAATCAGCTCTTGTGTGGAGAGGACCAATGTTAACAAAAGCAATCCACCAGTTATTCAAAATGACGCTGTGGGCGACTCAAGAAGAACCCCTAGATTACCTTATTATAGACACACCACCAGGGACTGGTGATATACATTTAAGTATCGCAGAAAATTACGAAATAGATGGAGCAATTATCATAACTACACCACAGACTTTAGCAGTCGTTGACGCACTAAAGGCGATTGATATGTTTAAAAAACTTCAGATAAATGTTTTGGGCATAATTGAAAATATGTCATTCTTCATCAATAGCACTACCGGCCATAAGGAGTATATATTTGGTAAAAGTGGGCTGACTGACTATTGTAAAAACAACAAAATACAATATATCGGCGACGTTCCAATTGATAAGAACTTGGCGGATAAAACGTTGATTAATCTTATAGATGACAATGCAATCAAAAGCTTATTTAGATCCATTATTAACAATCTTAAGCTATCCAGTTGCGCCTCTAAAAATTAAAATACAATTGGATAACAGCTTAATAGAGACCACTGCATAATATAAAAATCAAAAGATTAGGGAAGAGAAAAGGAAAAAAATGCTTTGATGAGTTTGTAAAAAAAGAAAATAGAGCGCGTACAAAAGTACGTGACAAAATGCGAAGTCCGAAGTATTTTGACGCCAATTTTTCAAGTTATCGGAGTATATAGCTAATTTACTACCATTTCAGCTATTTTATGATGTCTTTACTGGCTATTATTATCTGCCAAACTAAACGGTACATCTCATGGGAGTGTTGCAAGATGGAATAAAGAAAGGTATAGTGGAGTGGATTACAGAATAAAGAAGAGAAAAATGTCATCAGCGCATCAAATAATAATGGTATGTTTGGATCAATTGGTTGGTAGTGAGCATCAATATCGCAAATTTAAGGAGCTGTTTAATTTTGGGGCAGCAGAGCAAGAGCTGAAGGGAATTGAATCTCCTGCTAATTATAAGGGATATGGTGTTTTACGTTTATTTAAATGCTTGTTGTTACAGTTTATGGAAGATTTGTCAGATCGTGAACTAGAAAGATATTTGAGTGACAGTGTTGCAGCCAAGTGGTTTTGTGATTTTGATTTAACCGAAGCCACACCTGATTATAGCGTTTTTAGTAGAATCCGCTCAAAGATAGGAACAAATTTGTTATCAAAAATCTTTGCCATTTTTAGAGATCAACTAAAATCTCAAGGATATATGAGCGAGGTATTTACTTTTGTTGATGCAAGTCACTTGATCTCCAAAGCTAATTTATGGGAAGAGCGGGATGAAGCCAGAAAACAAAAATATGAAAAACTTAACAACGAAGTCTTGCCTAAAGTCGCACATGATAAACAAGCCAAAATAGGGTGCAAGGGTGGTAGTAAATTTTGGTATGGCTATAAGAAAAACATGTAAGCGTAGATATTCAATCCGGAATGATCAACAAGGTTGCTATAACGCCTGCTAATGTTACCGATGCAAAGGGAGTTGCGCATGTTTTACCAAATAGTGGAGCAGTTTATGCTGACAAAGGGTATTGTGTTGCACCAGCAAAGAATGCAGCTAAAAGCAGAGGTATTCATTTTTGCGCCATCAAGAAAAACAATATGAAGCAAAAGAATTTTGACCTTGATCGATACTATACTTCCATAAGGGCTCCGTTTGAGAGGGTGTTTTCTCAAGATAATAAACGATTGCGATACATAGGAATTGCCAAAAATCAGTTTGCTGAATTTATGAATGCTATCTGCTTTAATTTAAAACGTTTAACGGTTCTTACTGCCTAAGCTCATAAAATCACGCTTCGCAGAATCAATAAAAAGCTAAAAATTACCATATCCCACCTCAAAGAAATCTTTTGAATTCTTGGGGAAACCAGTTTTTTGTTAATTTTTTTAGACCATGGTCCAAACTTCCTTAAATCAAACCATCACATTTATCCTTATTTTATCTTTCAACGCTCCCATATTTGATAGTCGTTATATATGCGCTATGATCAATCATAACTCCCTTAGGATTGCCAGTTGTACCTGATGTGTATATAACATATGCTAAATTCGCCCTTAATCCAATGTTTCTAGGATTTGCATGAGGTTGTTCTCTCAATTTTTCTAACGTTTCGTTGTGGTCGATCGCCAATATACTAACCATTTTGTTAGCAAACGTTGTATCAATGATGCTTTGTATATCTTGCTTATATATTTTATTGGTTAATACTACGTTAGATAATGTCGTCATGAGATTTTAAGCCAAAGAGATAAGCATCTAATCTGAATTGCGGCAAGAAAAGAAGCTGAATTTTTAGCATATCTGGTTGCAATTCCCCTCCATCTTTTAAGATGAAGAAAGGTGTTTTCTACAATATGCCTTATTTTGTATAAATCTTTATCGTATTTTCTCTGGGTGATTCTGTTCTTTTTAGGAGGAATAACAACTCTCATGCCCAATTCTTGGGCATGGTCAATTATGTAATTAACATCGTACCCTCTGTCGGCTAGTAAGTACTCAGCTTTCATCTCTTCAATAAGATTAACAGCCTGCTTGCAATCAGCTTCTGAGCCTTTTGTGATAATAACTTTGAGTGGCATACCATGTGAATCCAAGGCAAGGTGAATCTTTGTATTGAGCCCCCTTTTGTACGACTCATATCTTGATTGCCGCCTTTTGCACCTGAAGCATGTGGATGCACTTTACTATGACTTGCGTCTATCATTAACCATTCCATATCAGGTTCTTTCACAAATATCTCCAATAAAGCCTCCCATATCCTTTTGTCTCTCCATCTGCAAAATCTTTTATGTGTATTTTTCCATCCTCCATATTCTGAAGGCAAATCTCTCCAGGGAGAACCTGTTCTTAATATCCAAAATACTGCGTTAATGAATCTTCTGTTATTATGTGCCAAACCTCCCCACGTACCTTCCCTTCCTGGTAAATGATCCTTTATCAAATCCCACATATTATCTGTTATATCATGCCTATGTAGCCCTAAATCCATTTTTACTCCTGATTTATCTTTTCTTTCATATTATATCACAAATCTCATGACGACACTATCTAAGGAAGTTTGGACCATGGTCTAAAAAAATTAACAAAAAACTGGTTTCCCCAAGAATTCAAAAGATTTCTTTGAGGTGGGATATGGTAATTTTTAGCTTTTTATTGATTCTGCGAAGCGTGATTTTATGAGCTTAGGCAGTAAGAACCGTTAAACGTTTTAAATTAAAGCAGATAGCATTCATAAATTCAGCAAACTGATTTTTGGCAATTCCTATGTATCGCAATCGTTTATTATCTTGAGAAAACACCCTCTCAAACGGAGCCCTTATGGAAGTATAGTATCGATCAAGGTCAAAATTCTTTTGCTTCATATTGTTTTTCTTGATGGCGCAAAAATGAATACCTCTGCTTTTAGCTGCATTCTTTGCTGGTGCAACACAATACCCTTTGTCAGCATAAACTGCTCCACTATTTGGTAAAACATGCGCAACTCCCTTTGCATCGGTAACATTAGCAGGCGTTATAGCAACCTTGTTGATCATTCCGGATTGAATATCTACGCTTACATGTTTTTCTTATAGCCATACCAAAATTTACTACCACCCTTGCACCCTATTTTGGCTTGTTTATCATGTGCGACTTTAGGCAAGACTTCGTTGTTAAGTTTTTCATATTTTTGTTTTCTGGCTTCATCCCGCTCTTCCCATAAATTAGCTTTGGAGATCAAGTGACTTGCATCAACAAAAGTAGGGAGTGTTGCCATAAGATAGATAAGATGCTAAAATGAATATAGCGAGCAACAAAGAAAATAGAGATATGAATACAGAGTGTAAAAAATGCAGTAGCAGTAAATACGTTAAGAATGGTAATATTAGGGGTATGCAAAGGTATAAATGCAAAGAGTGTGGATGTAATTTTACAAGCACTAAATTAAGAGGCTGTTCGCCAGAGATGAAGGCTCTGGCAGTGTTATTGTACAGCATGGGGAAAAGTAGCTTTAGATGGCTAGGGAAATTATTTAAAGTAGCTCATACTAGCGTATATAAGTGGATAATACTGTATGCTAAAAAGATACCAAGACCAACAGTGCCGGAAGAATTGAGAGAAGTTGAAATAGATGAGATGTGGCATTTTGTAGATTCAAAAAAAACAAATTATGGATATGGAAAGCCTATAGTAGGGAGCTCAAGAGAGTTGTTGCCTGGGTGGTTGGTAAGCGTAACGTTACAACCTTTAGAAAATTGTGGAAAATCATAAGTAGAGATAATTGCAGTTATTACACAGACGATTGGTCTGTTTATTCAGAGGTTATACCTCGCCATCAACATGTTGTTGGCAAACAACATACACTCTCAATTGAGTCCAATAACTCAAACACAAGGCACAGAATTGCAAGAATGACCAGAAAAACAAAGGTAGTTTCAAAATCTGAAGAAGTTGTCGATCTTACGATTAAGCTCTGGGTACATTTTGAGGATAACAATAATTTCCTAAGTGAGCAGGGCAATTTTATATCTATCTTTGGCTAACACTCTGAAAAAGTAAATGGAAAATTTACTGAGGCGCAACCTGAGTTGGTAAAAGGACTAGTTAGATCAATATCTGGATTACTCTAATAGTTGGTTAATTTGTGTAGCAAAAAAAGGAAGAATCTAGTAATATTGTGATGATATAAGTAGGCTCTTATGACGATAGTAAAATACTTAAACCCAAGAAATGACATAGCATTTAAGAAGATCTTTGGAACTGAAAAGAACAAGGATATTTTGATGCATTTCTTAAACGATGTAATAGAAAGAGAAGGGAAGAAAGAAATTACAAAAGTAAGACTACTCAATCCAATGCAACATCCTGAACTTATAGGAAAGAAACAGAGTGTAGTTGATGTTTTATGCGAAGAAGAGGATGGAACACAGTACATAGTAGAGATGCAGGTAGCAAAAGTTGGTGGATTTGAGAAAAGAGCTCAATACTACGCAGCAAAAGCATATTCATCTCAAGCTGAAGAGGGGTATAATTATGATCATCTTAAGGAAGTAATATTCTTAGCGATAACAGAATATGAAATGTTTCCAAAGAAGAAGGGGTATAAATCAGTCCATTACACATTGGATAAAAAGACATATGAAAGAGATCTAAAAGACTTCTCATTTACATTCATAGAGCTCAAAAAGTTTAATAAAAGGATAGAGGAATTAAAGAGCTTTGAAGATAAATGGTGTTACTTTTTCAAGTATGCAAATGATCCTGATGATATGGGTGAATTAATCAAAAACAGTGACGAGGTAATTACAAAAGCATACCATGAGCTAGAAGCACATCACTGGACAAAAGATGAGCTACGTGCCTATGAAGCTTCAGAGAAGATTGCTAGAGATAATAAAGCTAGAGAAGCTTATCTTGAGGGCCTTGCAGAACAAGCTGAGCTTAGGGGTATCGAAAAGGGTATCGAAAAAGGTAGAGAGGAAGGTAGAGAGGAAGGTATTAAAAAGGGTAAAATAGAAAGAAATTATGAGATAGCAAAAAACATGTTATCTCATAATATTTCTGCTGAGATCATATCTCAGTCTACAGGACTTAGTATTGACGAGATCAACAACCTGAAGAATTAGCTAAGCATTAGTAAAGGTCTGGGTGGGGCGGCTCTGGGCACCGTCAAGTTTTGAATTATTAAAAGCCCAGAAGCAGATAGGTTGAATGATATATAAAGCTGTTCTGGCAACTATAACTAGAAAGATAAATTAACTTGACGGTGTCGTCAATTAACTTTTAGATGACTTATTTTCTAGGCCAATAGGAACGTTTCTAAACTTTAAATAAGAATAAAGAGTAGCTCTTGATATTCCTAAATGAGCTGCGAGCTTTCTAGTGGAAAACTTCTTTTCTTTATACAAAGTTTCTGCAGCACACGCTTTTTCTTGGGCTTTTTTTGTAAAGGGAGTGTTGAAATCTAAGAGAGCATTTGGTAAGAAGGAGGAGAAAGAAAAAGCATAGTAAAGGGATGTCAAAGCAACTAAATATGGTGAGCTTAGAGCAATTGGTGAATGAGAATCATCAGTATAGAAAATACAAAGAGCTATTTGATTTTGAAGCGGTGGAAATGGAGTTGGTGGCAGTGGAAAAAGAGAATAATTACAAAGGATATGGAATTCTTCGTCTGTTTAAATGTCTACTTTTGCAGTTTATGGAGGATATGTCTGACCGTGAGCTTGAAAGATATTTGGGAGATAGCAATGCCGCTGAGTGGTTTTGTGATTTTGATTTGACAGAGCGCACACCTGACTAAGCGTTTTTAGTAAGATACGCAAGAAATTAGGGACCAATTTATTATCAAGAATATTTGCGGCATTTAGAGATCAGTTGCGCTCCAAAGGGTATATGGGCGAGGTATTCACATTTGTTGATGCCACTCATTTGATCTCAAAAGCGAGCCTTTGGGAGGAGCGTGATGCCGCTAGAAAAAAGAAGTATGAAAAGCTTAACAATGAAACTTGCCCAAGGTTGCGAGGGATAAACAGGCTAAGATAGGCTGCAAAGGTGGTAGTAAATTGGGAGTGTTTTAAAAAGGATAGGAAAGAAGAAAAGAATGTGATATAAGGAGAGGGAAGGAAAAAAAAGAAAGGGAAAAATGGAGAAAATAGAATGTAAATATTGCAAAGGGAAAGGGGTATCAAAAAATGGATATGCAAGGAAAAAGCAGAGATACAAATGTAAGAGTTGTAATAAAAACTTTACAGAAGGAGATGGTAGGAAGAATTGGAAATATGGTAATAAAGAGAGGAGCATGGTGATAAAGATGTATCTAAATAACTGCGGAATTAGGAGGATAGCTCACATATTAAATATCCCGTTAAGTACAGTATTTTATTGGATCAAACAAGCAGGGAAAGTAGTAGATGAGATGGTGACGAATCAAAAGATAGAGGGAGATAAGAGGCGTATAGAGATATTAGAGATGGATGAGCTATATACATACGTCAAAAAAAAGAGAATAAAACAAGAATATGGACTGCTGTCGATAGGGACAGATTCAAAACTGTTGCGTTTAAAGTAGGTTCAGGTGATAAAGAAAATTACGTAGATTTAGCTCGTGAGCTAGGAGAAAAATACCAAATTCGTTATATGTGTACAGATGGGTATGAGGTCTATTGTCATTATAAAATTGCTCAAATACATCTGCAGACAAAGTCTGAAACTTGTTTGGTTGAGAGCTTCAATTCCTCCTTAAGGGATATGCTTGCTAGATTAAATCGCAAGACTAAACGCTTTAGCAAGTGTTCTGAAATGCTAGATAATGTCGTCATGAGATTTTAAGCCAAAGAGATAAACATCTAATCTGAATTGCGGCAAGGAAAGAAGCTGAATTTTTAGCATATCTGGTTGCAATTCCCCTCCATCTTTTAAGATGAAGAAAGGTGTTTTCTACAATATGCCTTATTTTGTATAAATCTTTATCGTATTTTCTCTGGGTGATTCTGTTCTTTTTAGGAGGAATAACAACTCTCATGCCCAATTCTTGGGCATGGTCAATTATGTAATTAGCATCGTACCCTCTGTCGGCTAGTAAGTACTCAGCTTTCATCTCTTCAATAAGATTAACAGCCTGCTTGCAATCAGCTTCTGAGCCTTTTGTGATAATAACTTTGAGTGGCATACCATGTGAATCCACGGCAAGGTGAATCTTTGTATTGAGCCCCCTTTTGTACGACTCATATCTTGATTGCCGCCTTTTGCACCTGAAGCATGTGGATGCACTTTACTATGACTTGCGTCTATCATTAACCATTCCATATCAGGTTCTTTCACAAATATCTCCAATAAAGCCTCCCATATCCTTTTGTCTCTCCATCTGCAAAATCTTTTATGTGTATTTTTCCATCCTCCATATTCTGAAGGCAAATCTCTCCAGGGAGAACCTGTTCTTAATATCCAAAATACTGCGTTAATGAATCTTCTGTTATTATGTGCCAAACCTCCCCACGTACCCTCCCTTCCTGGCAAATGATCCTTTATCAAATCCCACATATTATCTGTTATATCATGCCTATGTAGCCCTAAATCCATTTTTACTCCTGATTTATCTTTTCTTTCATATTATACCACAAATCTCATGACGACACTATCTACTGGAGGCAAAAAAATATATATGGATACTTTCTGATTTGGAGCTTAAGCAATTGAATGAGTTTAAGTTCGTTCACGATTATACCACTTATGTAATATCTCATGTGGCAATGCGGCTATTGATATCTGAGTATACTGGTCTATATCCAAAGGAAATATGCTATGAATACGGAAGTAATGGCAAGCCTAGTATTTCTTATCAATCTATGAAATTTAGTTTATCACATACGTTTCAAAAAGCATTAATAGGCTTTTATAATCAAGATATTGGGGGGGACATAGAGTATAAAAAGGAATTGCCTGACTATCAGGAGATGGCAAAATTGATCTTCACTGAAGAGGAAAGACTTTATATCCATAAAAGTGATTCAATAGATAGGTTTTACGAGTTGTGGACGAAAAAAGAAGCCATCATTAAGGGTATAGGGACTGGGCTTAATATAGAAGTAAATCGTTTATTGATTGGCGCAAAAAATCAATTTATCGATGGCAACGGACAAGTATGGCAAATACGTTTGGTTAAATCAGACGAAAATTATATAGGGCATATAGCTTACAAGAGCTATTTCACCACTAACAAGCTGAACTATACGATATGGAACTTTTAGAAGTATACTGCGAGTATTAGTTCACTAAGAACTCTTCACGTAACTTTGTGTTCAATTGCAGTCTCTCAGTACTATTTTTAATTTTTATAAGGGAGTGTTGCCATAAGATAGATAAGATGCTAAAATGAATATAGCGAGCAACAAAGAAAATAGAGATATGAATACAGAGTGTAAAAAATGCAGTAGCAGTAAATACGTTAAGAATGGTAATATTAGGGGTATGCAAAGGTATAAATGCAAAGAGTGTGGATGTAATTTTACAAGCACTAAATTAAGAGGCTGTTCGCCAGAGATGAAGGCTCTGGCAGTGTTATTGTACAGCATGGGGAAAAGTAGCTTTAGATGGCTAGGGAAATTATTTAAAGTAGCTCATACTAGCGTATATAAGTGGATAATACTGTATGCTAAAAAGATACCAAGACCAACAGTGCCGGAAGAATTGAGAGAAGTTGAAACAGATGAGATGTGGCATTTTGTAGATTCAAAAAAAACAAATTATGGATATGGAAAGCCTATAGTAGGGAGCTCAAGAGAGTTGTTGCCTGGGTGGTTGGTAAGCGTAACGTTACAACCTTTAGAAAATTGTGGAAAATCATAAGTAGAGATAATTGCAGTTATTACACAGACGATTGGTCTGTTTATTCAGAGGTTATACCTCGCCATCAACATGTTGTTGGCAAACAACATACACTCTCAATTGAGTCCAATAACTCAAACACAAGGCACAGAATTGCAAGAATGACCAGAAAAACAAAGGTAGTTTCAAAATCTGAAGAAGTTGTCGATCTTACGATTAAGCTCTGGGTACATTTTGAGGATAACAATAATTTCCTAAGTGAGCAGGGCAATTTTATATCTATCTTTGGCTAACACTCTGTTTTATAAAACCAAGTTTTATAAATTGTGCAAGATTATATATCTCTTCTATTGATGACCAATCTACAGAGACGTGCGAAGCCTTCTTTTGGCACAAAGCCATGTCTTCATCATAAGCACGTGGATTTTGTTCATAGTAGTCTTTGACCGCATTATGGTAGATAGATTCTTTGGATGAGTTTATCCCAAAACCAGCTCCTTCATTCATCCCAGACTTTCTTCTGCTAGTAATGCTTTCAGGCAATTCGTCTTGAAATAATTCTCTGAGAATTGCTTTGTTAATATCTCCATTAATTCGTGCTTTAGGTGGCAATGACAAACAGAAAGACACTAGGTTTTTATCCATATATGGAACTCTGGCTTCTAATGTTGTATACATAGAGGCTCTGTCTGCCATATGAAGATATGTTTTGTGAATGATTGATAAAGAATGCCATATTATCTTATCTTGATCAGATACATCTACTTCCCTGACGAAATCATATCCTCCAAATAATTCGTCTGCTCCTTCTCCACAAAGGCAATATTTGAATCCGTCTTCAACAATTTTGCGGCATACGAAGTTGTAACTAACGGCATTGCGTACCAAAACGGGTTCAAATGATTCCGTCATATACACCCCTTTTTGTAAATAAAAGTCCTGCATTTCCTTAATAGGAGGTGATACAATAATGTGCTCTATTTTAAGTCTATCGCATAGGATTTGAGCTGCTTGCAAATCAGACGAAGGTGTGTTATGCGCTGCCAGAGTATATGCCACTACTCTTGGATGTATTTTACTTGCCAAATATGTAATGATAGAGCTGTCAATCCCCCCACTAAGTAAACAAGCAACACTTGAAGCTTCTTCTGGTATTCTTTTTTTTACTGCTTGCGTCAAATAATCACTTAATTCTGGGATATAAGCAGATGTAGGCAAGTCAGATGACTGACCTTGGCAAAAGTGGGGGGGAGTGAAATATCTTGTAGTTATACCATTTATCCAAATAGTTCCAGGCTCTAGCTCATGAATCTCTAAGTGCTCGTCTTGTATACTAGTTAAAGACTTAGCTTCAGAAGAAAATATCCAACTATCTTTGTATTTTGCATAGTACAACGGCTTCACACCCATTGGATCTCTAACCATTATCAACGCTTTTTTTTCATCGTCATAAATAGCAATCGCATATTTTCCGTCAAGGTATTGTACGAAATTTTCTCCCCATTCTGAGTATGACCGTAACACAACCTCGCTATCACATAAAGACAAAAATGGGCCAGACTTGGTTAATTCTTGCCTCAATTCTGCATGGTTATAAATTTCCCCATTAAAGACACTACATATTTTTTGATCTTGGGATTGCTTTGGTTGTTTGCCAGTTGGCTCACCCACAATTGCTAAACGATGAGCTCCTACTGCAACCCCAGATAAAACCAATGTTTCGTCACGGTATTTGACTTCCCCCCTATGAGATATTGGTTCGAGCAACTTTTTGAGAAAAGTTGCATTTGCATCTTGTCCTACAATACCAGATATTCCACACATAGTTAGTTACCTCTAAATTTATTACATTGCATGCTTTAGTTTTTCTTGTTCTAATTTGCCCGCCAAACGTACTGCTGATTGCGCTATTATAGTATTTGGGTCAATTAAGCTCACATCCGTCATATCGATATACGGCAACGCTAAGGGTAGCTCAGTACACCCTAATATGACATTATTACACCCACTGTCAATTAAATAATGAACTGCTTCTTTAATAATCAAAATTGGATTAGGTAAGCTTTTATCAGAGTGTTAGCCAAAGATAGATATAAAATTGCCCTGCTCACTTAGGAAATTATTGTTATCCTCAAAATGTACCCAGAGCTTAATCGTAAGATCGACAACTTCTTCAGATTTTGAAACTACCTTTGTTTTTCTGGTCATTCTTGCAATTCTGTGCCTTGTGTTTGAGTTATTGGACTCAATTGAGAGTGTATGTTGTTTGCCAACAACATGTTGATGGCGAGGTATAACCTCTGAATAAACAGACCAATCGTCTGTGTAATAACTGCAATTATCTCTACTTATGATTTTCCACAATTTTCTAAAGGTTGTAACGTTACGCTTACCAACCACCCAGGCAACAACTCTCTTGAGCTCCCTACTATAGGCTTTCCATATCCATAATTTGTTTTTTTGAATCTACAAAATGCCACATCTCATCTATTTCAACTTCTCTCAATTCTTCCGGCACTGTTGGTCTTGGTATCTTTTTAGCATACAGTATTATCCACTTATATACGCTAGTATGAGCTACTTTAAATAATTTCCCTAGTCATCTAAAGCTACTTTTCCCCATGCTGTACAATAACACTGCCAGAGCCTTCATCTCTGGCGAACAGCCTCTTAATTTAGTGCTTGTAAAATTACATCCACACTCTTTGCATTTATACCTTTGCATACCCCTAATATTACCATTCTTAACGTATTTACTGCTACTGCATTTTTTACACTCTGTATTCATATTTCTATTTTCTTTGTTGCTCGCTATATTCATTTTAGCATCTCATCTATCTTATGGCAACACTCCCGCTTTTATTTAACAAAATGTTTCTATATGGATGTTT
This sequence comes from Candidatus Bandiella woodruffii, assembly GCF_034359465.1. Taxonomy (NCBI): domain Bacteria; kingdom Pseudomonadati; phylum Pseudomonadota; class Alphaproteobacteria; order Rickettsiales; family Candidatus Midichloriaceae; genus Candidatus Bandiella; species Candidatus Bandiella euplotis. Next base: position 526,514 of record NZ_CP110820.1, read on the forward strand.
CTTTATCTTGTAACGTTTTTCTTCACTAATTGAACCAAAATGCTGATTATTTAATTCCATAGGTTCTGCCGCTAAACTGATTCCAGTCTTCATAACATAGATAGCCTGCATAAGCTTCTTTTGAAGAGCTGGTGGAACAGAAATAGCCTCAATACCATAATGATTTAAAGCAGTCTGATACAGCTGCTTTTTTTGAGTTGCCTCAGTGGAAAGTATTCCCACTTTTGAAATCTTGGGAAAAAGACTGCTGATGTGAAGAGTAGTTTCATAGACAATATCCACAATCGGTATATTTATGACTTCTTGTATTTTATGCAAATATGTGTGAGCCGTTTGACACGCTATCAACAGTATATCAATGCCAACGGCAGCTAAAGACTTAGCGCAACGCAAATAGTCATTGATAAGTATTTCTTCCTGACTGCCTGTATTGATAGCATCGTTTCTATCATGAAATTGAGTGTAATTATATGTTAATAGATTAAAATAATCTTGGTCGACAAGAGGCAGTAAATACTTAGTCGCCTTTAAAATTTTATACTCGATATCCACTGTAGCTAAGGGGCCGCACCCCCCGATAATACCGATAGTAGGTTTCATAATCACTCCCCCGAAAATATATGTATAAGTGCAATAAGCCTACTCTTCTTATTTAAATACATTCTTACCACCCACTATTAGCCAAATAACATTTTGGTTTTCCATAGTCAAACAAAATTTGCATATCTTGCTGAACCATACTTTTGTTCATAGAGTACTCTTATATATTAATTAGCCATTCTTTCTTGCCAAAAAGACGTTCACTTTCTATATCGTTTTTGCGGCACATCGAAATAAGATTATCTGATTCTATTATCTGCGGAGAATCAGGCGAATAATTAAGACCCATTACGTGATTTAACCATGGTTCTTGGCCCATTGCGTAAACATAGACTTGTTTGCATTTTAACTTTTGTATAATAGACCATGCTTTGCTGCAATTAGACCCACATAAAGTTCTGCTACGGTCAAATTCTCTGCTTAGTTGGTTTGTGAGTAATGCTCCATACACCCATGTTAATGGTGCACCCTCACACTCCATGCCTATAAAAAGCATTTCTATAGGACCAGTAATATTAAAAATATGATCGTATAAATTCTCAGCTAGGTTGTTGGAATCAGCGGCAAACAATAATCTTTTGCCACGTATATTCACGCAATAAGATAGCTTTGTTCGAATATTCAAATCACAGTGTTCGCCCAAAAAAGGTATGGTTAAAATTTCTCCATCTGTAAACTTTATAGTCTCTAATTCATCCATTTCTAATAAAGAACCAAAGCCGACATGCTTTAAAATTAGTTTTAGTGAGGGATCTGCTAACGTTCCCTTTTGATTGCTTGGAAAAACTATATTTCGAACCTTATGCCTTAATTGTAATAAAGTTTCAAACATTACGTGATCTAAATGACTATGCGTAATGACCACGTAGTCTATAGAGTCTGGCAGATCATCGAAGCTATATCTGGGGATGTTGTTTTCCACAGCATAACTAATAACGGGATCAAAAAGAATTGAGGTAGAAGCTGTCTCAACTAAAACGCAGGCATGACCGAAATATCTAATTCTAACCCCATCTCCCTGATAATTCCTATCATCATTTTGTTTGGGAATATCTGTTGTGAAAAACGATTCAAACAGAGGAGCCTGATGATCTGTAATATCTAATAACTTGATCAAATCTTGCAGTTCACATGGGTATTGTCGATGCTTAAAAAATACGTCCCATCTTTGATCAGAGAAGGGAATTTGTAAATAGATTTCATCATCCTGGCGGACTCTTGGTGTGCTAAAGACAAATTTTCGAAAATCTCCATCAATCTTGCTAAGAGCTATCTCTTGATGATTATCGGTGTAATAAAACCTGTATATCAAAGATTCCATAAGACGTATAGAAGGATGATTATTTAAATCATACACAAGCTCCACAAATCCCTTAAGCATATCAGGGACGCGCTCATAAAAGGATTCCAAAGAACTGCCCTTAGCCTCGTTTAATAACATCTTGTCTAGCTCTTTTATAGAATCACCTAAAGCGATTAATGTTTTGCAGTTTTCTTTAGTTTCTTCTATAAGCGCCTTTATTTCATTAGTTTTCTCCCTTTCTAAGTCGATAAATGGTCCCCTATCATTTTAGGATCTTTTACGGCATATGCATGAATTTTTGGATTTTGTACATATGACTTCATTATTTTTAGCAGAGTGTTAGCCAAAGATAGATATAAAATTGCCCTGCTCACTTAGGAAATTATTGTTATCCTCAAAATGTACCCAGAGCTTAATCGTAAGATCGACAACTTCTTCAGATTTTGAAACTACCTTTGTTTTTCTGGTCATTCTTGCAATTCTGTGCCTTGTGTTTGAGTTATTGGACTCAATTGAGAGTGTATGTTGTTTGCCAACAACATGTTGATGGCGAGGTATAACCTCTGAATAAACAGACCAATCGTCTGTGTAATAACTGCAATTATCTCTACTTATGATTTTCCACAATTTTCTAAAGGTTGTAACGTTACGCTTACCAACCACCCAGGCAACAACTCTCTTGAGCTCCCTACTATAGGCTTTCCATATCCATAATTTGTTTTTTTTTGAATCTACAAAATGCCACATCTCATCTATTTCAACTTCTCTCAATTCTTCCGGCACTATTGGTCTTGGTATCTTTTTAGCATACAGTATTATCCACTTATATACGCTAGTATGAGCTACTTTAAATAATTTCCCTAGCCATCTAAAGCTACTTTTTCCCATGCTGTACAATAACACTGCCAGAGCCTTCATCTCTGGCGAACAGCCTCTTAATTTAGTGCTTGTAAAATTACATCCACACTCTTTGCATTTATACCTTTGCATACCCCTAATATTACCATTCTTAACGTATTTACTGCTACTGCATTTTTTACACTCTGTATTCATATTTCTATTTTCTTTGTTGCTCGCTATATTCATTTTAGCATCTTATCTATCTTATGGCAACACTCCCCTTTTTAGATGCCTTTCGATAATATTGCATCCAGCATTTACTGGAGGCAATAGTTGTGGCCATGCATACCATCTCCAAATAAGTGGTTCGGCTTTTATGGTAGATTTCAAATAATGCATAATCAGCTTATAATTTTTGATTTTATAATAAAATATTATAGTTATGACATAAATCATATTAGTCAAGCAAAAATAATCAAAAGCTACTACGTAACACTGAATGGCGAAATCATAAAAGAGAAAATTGGGTTAGTCATAGTCATATATATACCTCTCGTAAACTAAGAGTTAGCAAATTTATAGGCGATAGAGGGGAGTGTTCATAAATAGATAGAAAGAGCTAAAGCTTTGTTAAAAAATAAAACAAGGGATAATCTTAGCATTTCAGAACACTTGCTAAAGCGTTTAGTCTTGCGATTTAATCTAGCAAGCATATCCCTTAAGGAGGAATTGAAGCTCTCAACCAAACAAGTTTCAGACTTTGTCTGCAGATGTATTTGAGCAATTTTATAATGACAATAGACCTCATACCCATCTGTACACATATAACGAATTTGGTATTTTTCTCCTAGCTCACGAGCTAAATCTACGTAATTTTCTTTATCACCTGAACCTACTTTAAACGCAACAGTTTTGAATCTGTCCCTATCGACAGCAGTCCATATTCTTGTTTTATTCTCTTTTTTTTGACGTATGTATATAGCTCATCCATCTCTAATATCTCTATACGCCTCTTATCTCCCTCTATCTTTTGATTCGTCACCATCTCATCTACTACTTTCCCTGCTTGTTTGATCCAATAAAATACTGTACTTAACGGGATATTTAATATGTGAGCTATCCTCCTAATTCCGCAGTTATTTAGATACATCTTTATCACCATGCTCCTCTCTTTATTACCATATTTCCAATTCTTCCTACCATCTCCTTCTGTAAAGTTTTTATTACAACTCTTACATTTGTATCTCTGCTTTTTCCTTGCATATCCATTTTTTGATACCCCTTTCCCTTTGCAATATTTACATTCTATTTTCTCCATTTTTCCCTTTCTTTTTTTTCCTTCCCTCTCCTTATATCACATTCTTTTCTTCTTTCCTATCCCTTTTAAAACACTCCCCGATAGAGAACTTGGAAAAGAGATAGGAATACAAGCGATGAGCATGAGGAGCGTACTATTTGTACGTGATGAAATGCGAAGTCCGAAATATTTTGAGGCCAATTTTTAAAGTTAGCGGAGTATATAATTACTTCTCTTTTTTTATTCAGTTGGTATATTTCCAATTCAGCTATACTTTTCTACTAAATCATCCAAAGTTCGCTCTATCTTCTTTATTTTTTCTTTTTTCTTGTTGACTTTCAAGACGGTATCAGTGGTCTTACATTGGCGAAATATAATTGGACAACAGCTTGATATGGGTTAAATCGCTGCCCCATATCAAGCTGAATTTTCATAGCATTTCGCTGTAAAATTTTTTGTTAGTTGGTGATTTTGTTGAACTCTTTAGCCAGCATAAATACAGCAACAAACCACACAACCATAATAACTAAAAACACCCCAAAGAAAATTGGTGACAGATTTACCAGTGTTGCTCCAGGGATTGCAGAAAGCATAACCCATTGAATAACCGCACCACTGGATTTACCAACCCTACTTCCAATGACATCTGCCGCAGCTTTACCTTTTGACTTCAAAGCTTCGTCAAGAGGAATATATGCCATTTCTTTTGTTGCATCAAAAAATGCATATTTTGTCGCTTTACTTAGAATGTTCTGAATCAAGCCAGCATATACTGCAACCACTATTGGGACTAATGTAAGGAACGGAAGTAACTGCATAATTTCAACCTGGTATATTGAAAAGACGAAGAATATAATCCCGGTAATAACTATAATCATTGGGGTTAGTAACGCTGCCGTTCTCCAAGATATAATCCGCATAATGTAAGAACCAGTAAGCATAGCAGCCATGCAGACCAATCCAGTATAAGTTTGCAAAACACCCATAAAACCAGCATAATCCTGAGGATTTGGGTAAACCATTCTGGCTTGAGCTTTCCAAACTCCCTCAACCAGATTGATTGAAAACCCATAGCACAGGATTAAAAGAGCTATCAACCCAATGTATTTTGAAGTGAATACATATTTCAGCCCTTCCAAAAATCCGATTTTTTTCTTACTTTTTTTAGTCTCTGCATTTATAACTTCGTTTGACACCAACACATTTGATAAAATCCAGAATAACAAAGACAATACAACACCTCCTATAGCGACCGATGAGTTGATATAGATCAAAGAATCTTGCCAACCATTTACTGTATAACTTTGGTTAGTAAATATCTTTGTTAATTGGCCTGCCATTAACATACCAATTTGGGCAACCAAACCAAACAATGGGTATAACCTTTTCGCTTCTTCTATTTTAAACACTTGGTTTGCAATTTGCCAAAACATCAATGCCAACATAAGACTTCCCCATAACTCAGCATATATATAGTAAAGTGAATAAGCCCAATCTTCAAACATCACGAATAGATATCTGAATACTGGGAATTGACTTGAAACAGCACTTAGGTCGATATGAAAATCTTGAATATTAGGAAAGATTACAAAACTAAATAGCACAAAGTAACCAATAAAAAGCAAGTTAAAAAGATGAAAAATAATGGTTTTATTTAACACACTAGACAATTTCGTATAAATTAAAGTGAACAAAATGGCAGCGGGCAACACACCATATAGTTTTATTGTACTAATAAGCTCAGCACCCATATACGAAACAACAATTGTATCCTTAGTAATCCTTTGTATGCTGTATACAAAGACGATAAGGACCATCATCAGAGATATTACTATAAATTTAGAGAATTCTTCTTTTCTTACCGGAAGATACTTATAAATGTCTATCATAAATGCTTTTTACAAACCTCAATATTTTAAATTGCATTATTGTATAGATTTTAAAGCAAAAGTATATATATTTTTTTCTTAATGAACAAAATTTATGCATTTATTTCTTAAAATTCGACACTATGCACCTCTGATAATAAACGTTGGTAGAATGTATACACCTCTCGTAAATCAAGAGTTGATGAAATTTATAGACAACAGAGAACTTGGAAAAGAGCGAGGAATACGATTGATGAGCATGAGGAGCGTACAAAAGTACGTGACGAAATGCGAAGTCCGAAGTATTTTGACGCCAATTTTTCAAGTTATCGGAGTATAGACGACAAATAACTTTAAAAAGAGTCAGGAATACGATTGATGAGCATGGAGAACGTACAATAGTACTCTGACTTTATGCGAATTCGGACATATTTTGAGGCCAATTTTTGAAGTTATGTGTTTTGAAAAAAATTTTCCAACAGAATGCAAGCAGCAACAATATCGTCTATTTGGTTTCTTTTCTTTCGTTTGATGTTGCTCTCTTTTAACAAAGTGTTTGCAAGAGCAGTTGTGCACCTTTCATCACTCAGAATGGTTGGGATATGAGCTTTTGTCGCTAATGTTTCGGCAAACTTCACAATATGCTTTGCATTCGCTGCGATGCTACCGTCAAACTTCAACGGAAGGCCTATAATTATCCCATTAATGTCCATCTCTTTAATTAAGGTTAACAATACTTCTAAATTCTTCTCTATATCTTCAAACACCTCAGTTGGTATAGCTAATCTGATTTCAGAATTGTATATAGCTAAACCTGATTTTCTTGCACCAAAATCGATCCCCAAAACTTTAAAAATTTTTAGTTCTTTAAGGGTTTTTAAAAAATCAGCTTTACTTTCGCATATCATGTAGTAAAAGTGTATTATGCAATGAAATCTAGAGCATATAATGGACAATAATAGAGCTGAAGTAAAGAAGATAATGCAACTGGCAAGCCTGTCTTTTGTTGAGGATGATCTGGCTCAATACCAAAAAGATCTGAATAACATAATTGACTTATTCGACAAGCTAAAAGAAGTGAAAACCGATGGGGTTGAACCTTTGCTAAACACTCTCGATGATGATCTTAGACTAAGAGAAGACTTGATCATTAAAGAAAACAGTAGGGAAGATATTTTTAAAAATGCTCCCAAAAGCAAATACGGTTTTTTTACGGTTCCCAAAATGATCGAATAGGATGTTGTATCATATACTAATTGTTGACGATGATGATGAAATCAGAGAGCTTTTATCGGAATATTTGCAACGGCATGAATATGCAGTGAGCGTTGCTTCCGACACTAAAGCAGCAGAAGCATTAATTGATACATTCCAGTTTGATGTAATTATATTGGATGTTTTAATGCCGGGAGAGACAGGTGTTGAGTTTTTAAAGCGCAGGAACAATCTTAAAACCCCAGTGATTATGTTGACTGCTCTTGGGGATGTGGATGACAGAATAAATGGCCTGGAAAGTGGAGCTGAAGATTATATGGCCAAGCCATTCGAACCAAAGGAATTGCTGGTTAGGGTGAAGAAATTAATAGCAAGATTCCAGAACACCTCGCTAATAGAGAAAACGGTGAAATTTGGCGATTATGAGTTTGATTGGGAAAATAAAAAACTATTGCAAAACGGCAACAAAATACAATTAACGACCAATCAACGTGATTTGATGTATATTTTTATTAAGAACATAGGTATTGTTATGAATAGGGAAGAAATTGCGAAACAATTATGTCATGTCAATATCAGAACAATCGATACTCAAATTACAAGACTAAGAAGTAAAATAGAAAAAGACCCCAAAAACCCTGAATTTTTACAAACCGTAAGAAACCAAGGATACGTTTTATGGGCGTAAATTATGCAAAACAGCTAGGGACTTGGCAGTTCCTCTGAACAGACACCTTCCGTTCTATCAGAGGTAAATCTTGATATCAACCAAGGTTTACTTGGTTTTGCTCCCTTTTTTCGAGTACTTTTTTAATTCTTTTCTTTATTTTTATCGCTTCAGAAGCAAGTTTGGAATCTGAAGTGCTTAACAAAAAATCATCCAAACCGTAGTTATGTTCAATGGTTCTTATGCTTCCCGGAGTCGCTTTGAACTTTACAAAAGCGCCAAGTATATCGCTTCTTAGCGAATAGCTCTGCATGTTAGGCAAAAACCTTCTTCTAGTTTTACGATTTGAGTGTGAAACGTTGTTTCCCACAACAATTCCCTTGTTTACATCGATTTGACATTTCCTTGACATTGTATGCTCTGTAAATAAAACGTTTAGTAGCCATTAGTAACAATTTTTTTACCAAATGACAAGCAAAAATTATCTTTCGAAAAAATAAGTTGGGTTTTGTATTGAAACATTGCGAAGTCAGTGTTAGAATCCCGCATATCAAAATTATAAAAGGGGAGCGTTGAAAGATAAAATAAGGATAAATGTGATGGTTTGATTTAAGGAAGTTTGGACCATGGTCTAAAAAAATTAACAAAAAACTGGTTTCCCCAAGAATTCAAAAGATTTCTTTGAGGTGGGATATGGTAATTTTTAGCTTTTTATTGATTCTGCGAAGCGTGATTTTATGAGCTTAGGCAGTAAGAACCGTTAAACGTTTTAAATTAAAGCAGATAGCATTCATAAATTCAGCAAACTGATTTTTGGCAATTCCTATGTATCGCAATCGTTTATTATCTTGAGAAAACACCCTCTCAAACGGAGCCCTTATGGAAGTATAGTATCGATCAAGGTCAAAATTCTTTTGCTTCATATTGTTTTTCTTGATGGCGCAAAAATGAATACCTCTGCTTTTAGCTGCATTCTTTGCTGGTGCAACACAATACCCTTTGTCAGCATAAACTGCTCCACTATTTGGTAAAACATGCGCAACTCCCTTTGCATCGGTAACATTAGCAGGCGTTATAGCAACCTTGTTGATCATTCCGGATTGAATATCTACGCTTACATGTTTTTCTTATAGCCATACCAAAATTTACTACCACCCTTGCACCCTATTTTGGCTTGTTTATCATGTGCGACTTTAGGCAAGACTTCGTTGTTAAGTTTTTCATATTTTTGTTTTCTGGCTTCATCCCGCTCTTCCCATAAATTAGCTTTGGAGATCAAGTGACTTGCATCAACAAAAGTAAATACCTCGCTCATATATCCTTGAGATTTTAGTTGATCTCTAAAAATGGCAAAGATTTTTGATAACAAATTTGTTCCTATCTTTGAGCGGATTCTACTAAAAACGCTATAATCAGGTGTGGCTTCGGTTAAATCAAAATCACAAAACCACTTGGCTGCAACACTGTCACTCAAATATCTTTCTAGTTCACGATCTGACAAATCTTCCATAAACTGTAACAACAAGCATTTAAATAAACGTAAAACACCATATCCCTTATAATTAGCAGGAGATTCAATTCCCTTCAGCTCTTGCTCTGCTGCCCCAAAATTAAACAGCTCCTTAAATTTGCGATATTGATGCTCACTACCAACCAATTGATCCAAACATACCATTATTATTTGATGCGCTGATGACATTTTTCTCTTCTTTATTCTGTAATCCACTCCACTATACCTTTCTTTATTCCATCTTGCAACACTCCCAAAAGTGAGTTTGTGTGGTTAAATGGTTTGTTATACCGGCTATTTGCTTATAGATACTACGGTACTGATTTTTGGAAAGAGATTGGCAACGATATAAGCTGGGCGTCAAAGCGTCTTCCAAATCGAGATGAGTTGTTCACAATGTCTTGGCCATTGGCATCGGCTAATGTTATAGTTGAGCCCGTGATGAACAGTCTTTCTGAACGCAACCCTGTGGCAAAATCTGTAGTTAGAGACTGGACAAAAATACCCTCTACGATTGCTTCTTGGTGGGAGGCTAACGAAATAGGCGGCACTGGAATAAAGTATGATGAGGGAAGTGTATATGGTAGCCTGACAAAAACTGTTTGTAAGTCTTTGATAATCTCTGCGTATAGCGCTTTCCACACCAAATCTGATTCTGGACACTTAGAGGGTGTTAGTCGAACATCTAATTATGTATGTGAGCCGGTAACACGTGTTTTTGGTTTAACTTCAAGAGAAAGACAAAAACAAAACGCAACGGATACAGACTATATGGAATTTGCTGCGAACAACATTAATGCAGAACTACTTATCCAAGCTGCAGTAGAAGGAATTATGAAGATTGCTGCCGCAGATCAAGCGGGGCAATTTCTCTCCAAATTTGGCATCTTTTCTTTTCTTAAGTCCTCGTATATTGCAATTGAAAATAAATATATTGATTTTGCCATTGGCACAAGTGGGAGCTATGCACTTCTAACCGAAAGGCTACATGCGTTATATAATGCTAAAATTGGTTTACAGAAAAAAGTACTCGTGATGCCGTCACTTATTATTTTGGATTTCGGTTTAAAAATAACGTTAGAGATGATTACCACCTGTTTATTAACACCAACTTCGAGGATAACGCAAGATATTGCTGGAAATGCTATAAATCTGGCTTATGACTGGTATGTTGATATATTTTGCCATAAGGATCATGACAACATATTGTGTGCGAAGAAGATAACTACCTCTGAGCATTATGATGACAACATTGCGGATGGAGTTTGTACGGGCGATGGTATGAAAGAAGCTCAAGATATTGTGAATCTTGAACTTTAGTTCTGTCCGCTCACCTAACAAGATATTCAGAGTGTTAGCCAAAGATAGATATAAAATTGCCCTGCTCACTTAGGAAATTATTGTTATCCTCAAAATGTACCCAGAGCTTAATCGTAAGATCGACAACTTCTTCAGATTTTGAAACTACCTTTGTTTTTCTGGTCATTCTTGCAATTCTGTGCCTTGTGTTTGAGTTATTGGACTCAATTGAGAGTGTATGTTGTTTGCCAACAACATGTTGATGGCGAGGTATAACCTCTGAATAAACAGACCAATCGTCTGTGTAATAAGTGCAATTATCTCTACTTATGATTTTCCACAATTTTCTAAAGGTTGTAACGTTACGCTTACCAACCACCCAGGCAACAACTCTCTTGAGCTCCCTACTATAGGCTTTCCATATCCATAATTTGTTTTTTTGAATCTACAAAATGCCACATCTCATCTATTTCAACTTCTCTCAATTCTTCCGGCACTATTGGTCTTGGTATCTTTTTAGCATACAGTATTATCCACTTATATACGCTAGTATGAGCTACTTTAAATAATTTCCCTAGCCATCTAAAGCTACTTTTTCCCATGCTGTACAATAACACTGCCAGAGCCTTCATCTCTGGCGAACAGCCTCTTAATTTAGTGTTTGTAAAATTACATCCACACTCTTTGCATTTATACCTTTGCATACCCCTAATATTACCATTCTTAACGTATTTACTGCTACTGCATTTTTTACACTCTGTATTCATATTTCTATTTTCTTTGTTGCTCGCTATATTCATTTTAGCATCTCATCTATCTTATGGCAACACTCCCTTCTTCTCATTGCTATTAATGAGTGCACCAACCGTTTTTGCAATATCTTTTAGGTTATCGGAATTGCCAGTTTTGTTATTAGTATCACCGTTTTGTTTGTTGCTGGTATTAGACTTACCCATGCTGCCATTTTTGCTAATAGAGAATGAATTTACGGTGCTCTTAATATTGCCAATTATATTCGACGGGTTAACATTTTTAAGGTTTGGCAAAGTTAAACTCCACTTATCACCGCTTGACATGCTTATAAAAAAATATACTATCGCCAATGACAGCAGCATTATTATTGTTCTAATGCCTAAGAAATATAATAGCAAAAGCACAGGCATTGAATATAGTAGATAATCTAACATAAAAATGATCCAATATGGCATATAAGCCAATAGTAGCAAATTAATTCTACATAACAATAAAAAAGTTTAATATGGGTAGTAACAATATTTTACCATTAGTATTAGAGCCAAATCCATTGTTGCATCAGGTTTCGCATCTTGTTACTGATATAAATGAAGAAATAAGGGATTTTGCTCAAAAACTGATTGCAACGATGCAATACCACAATGGCCTAGGTCTTGCCGCTGTGCAAGTCGGAGTTTTAAAAAGAATCATAGCCATTGACATAACAAACAAGGGACAAGTTGAAGACGATTATCTTAGGTTAAATGAAGGACCTATGATTTTGATCAACCCTGAGATTGTTGAGCATTCAAAGGACACAAAGGTATATCAAGAGGGTTGCCTCTCTTTTGGACACATTTATCCAGAAATTGCAAGGCCTAACAAGATAAAAGTGAAATATTGGGATTTAAACGGAGTAGAAAATTTACTTGAAGCATCAGACAACATCATCTCCTCATGCATTCAGCATGAAATAGATCATACCAATGGAATAGTTTTTGTTGATCGACTTTCAAAACTAAAAAAAGAATTTATGATAAAAAAATATCTAAAGTGGCGTAAAATGCAACAGCATAACCTTTAGTAATAATAGAAATTAGAAATGTTGCAAAATGACACAATAGAGGTTATGTTGGGACACTAATATTGCTATTTTGGGTACAGATGATAGGACTAGCATTGGACACTTCATACTTATACGCCTCTGTTGCAATTATACAGGATGGGAAAGTGGTGTGTGTTAAAAATGGGGAAAAGCCCAATGAGCAAGCTGAGGTTATGAACATCCTCATAGAAGAAGCTATGGAGATGGCAGAACTGAAATTCCAAGACCTACAATATACAGCAGTCAGCACTGGGCCAGGCAGATTTACAGGGTTGAGAGTTGGTATATCTGTTGCCAATGCGCTTTGTTTTGCATTAAAGACACCATTGATACCTGTCTCGAATTTTGAAGCCATTGCTTATATTTATCAAAATAACAATCAAACTTTGCATGATAATATGGGGATTATCATAGAAGCAGGAGTTGAAAAATACTATTTTCAAAAATTCAATAAAAGTGGTGTTATTTCCGACATATCAATTATAAGTAAAGACCTGGTAAGGCAATTAAAAGAAACACATTTCTTGGTGGGCAATACAGAAGGAGCGCACGAACAAATTCAATTAAATGCGGTATATATAGCACTTTATGCAGATTGTAAAACGAAAAACACAACGCTTCTTCCTTCCGAATACCTCAAACCACAATATATTTTAGATAACTACATATAATATTTTAAGAGTATAAACATATGACACAAAACACAATAACAGTTGCTTATGGAGATGGAATTGGCCCAGAAATTATGGAGTCGGTTTTAAAAATTTTGAGCCATGCAAAAACAGGGTTACAGATAGAAACCATAGAAATAGGAGAAAAAGTTTATAAAAAGGGCTTCTCTTCTGGCATAACAGACGATGTATGGGAAGTCATTAATAGGAATAAGGTATTATTGAAAGCTCCAATCACAACCCCTCTGGGCAGAGGATATAAAAGTTTGAATGTAACTTTTAGAAGAAGCTTGGGTTTGTTTGCAAATATACGTCCTGCAATATCTTACCACCCTTTTATTGGCACTTTTAGAGATATGGATATTGTGATCATAAGAGAAAATGAAGAAGATTTATATTCAGGAATTGAATATAAATTAACACAAAATGCCACAATGGCGATGAAGCTAATTTCAGTACCAGGATGCCAAAGAATTGTAAGATATGCTTTTGAATATGCACGTGCAAATAATAGAAAAAAAGTAACTTGCGTTACAAAGAGTAATATATTGAAGATTACAGATGGATTATTTCAGGATGTTTTTTCCCAAATTGCGCTTGAATACCCAGAAATACAAGCAGAACATATGCTAGCTGATATTGCGTCTGCAAGAGTTGCAAGTAGGCCTGAAAATTTTGATGTTATCGTTACGTTAAATTTATATGGAGATATTCTGTCTGACATTGCATCTGAAGTCTCTGGTTCTGTGGGTCTGGCAGGTAGCGCAAACATTGGGAAAGAACACGCAATGTTTGAAGCAGTTCATGGTTCTGCACCTGACATTGCAGGGAAAAATATAGCAAATCCGTCTGGACTTTTAAATTCAGCAGTAATGATGCTTAGATATATGGGGCACCATAAAGAAGCAAATCAAATTTACAATGCTTGGTTAAAAACAATTGAAGAGGGGTATCACACCGCAGATATATATACAGATGAGCAAAGCAAGGAGAAATTATCCACAACAGAATTTACCCAAGCAGTTATTGGTAATTTTGGAAAAGAACCCAAGCAACTGATCAATCAACATGTTTCCAAGGAAAATAATAAGATTAATGTCACAGAAAGTATTATAGTTGATGAAGTGATTGAATTGGTTGGGGTAGATGTATTTTTAAGAAAAAGTTTCACACCAGCTTTGGCGGAAGAACTGAAAAATTTAGATAACGCATTCAGACTGCATATGGTGTCTAACAGAGGGTTGCTAATTTGGCCAAGAGGTGCTGATATTTGTCCAGTGGATTTTTATAGGTTTAGATTCTTAAAGGCGGATAACGTCTCTAACATAACTCAAGATGATGTTCTAAGATTAATTAATAAGATAAATGAATTAAAGTTTGAAATTATGTCAATAATCAATTTAAATACCTATGATGATAATTTAGGCTTCAGCCTAGCACAGGGAGAGTAAGTATTGATACTGAAAAAATTTGACACAGCTATAAGCTGGATGGGTTCTGCGACGGATAAATCTAAGTCGGAAAGTTTTAGGCTTTCTTGGCTTAGATTGGCTAGAACCAAGAATGTTGGAGCCAAAACATTTATTGAGCTAATGAACTTATACGGCGATCCTCAGCTGGCCCTGGAAAATGTGGATGTTTTAGCTAAAAAAGGTGGAGCAAAAGGTGATAAGTTAGTCCCGAGTATTGCCGTTATAGAAAAAGAAATTCTTGAAACTGAGAAACACGGTGCAAAAATTGGGAGTGTTTTAAAAAGGATAGGAAAGAAGAAAAGAATGTGATATAAGGAGAGGGAAGGAAAAAAAGAAAGGGAAAAATGGAGAAAATAGAATGTAAATATTGCAAAGGGAAAGAGGTATCAAAAAATGGATATGCAAGGAAAAAGCAGAGATACAAATGTAAGAGTTGTAATAAAAACTTTACAGAAGGAGATGGTAGGAAGAATTGGAAATATGGTAATAAAGAGAGGAGCATGGTGATAAAGATGTATCTAAATAACTGCGGAATTAGGAGGATAGCTCACATATTAAATATCCCGTTAAGTACAGTATTTTATTGGATCAAACAAGCAGGGAAAGTAGTAGATGAGATGGTGACGAATCAAAAGATAGAGGGAGATAAGAGGCGTATAGAGATATTAGAGATGGATGAGCTATATACATACGTCAAAAAAAAGAGAATAAAACAAGAATATGGACTGCTGTCGATAGGGACAGATTCAAAACTGTTGCGTTTAAAGTAGGTTCAGGTGATAAAGAAAATTACGTAGATTTAGCTCGTGAGCTAGGAGAAAAATACCAAATTCGTTATATGTGTACAGATGGGTATGAGGTCTATTGTCATTATAAAATTGCTCAAATACATCTGCAGACAAAGTCTGAAACTTGTTTGGTTGAGAGCTTCAATTCCTCCTTAAGGGATATGCTTGCTAGATTAAATCGCAAGACTAAACGCTTTAGCAAGTGTTCTGAAATGCTAAGATTATCCCTTGTTTTATTTTTTAACAAAGCTTTAGCTCTTTCTATCTATTTATGAACACTCCCCAAAAATTGTGTTGGCTTGTGATGAGATATATCCAAGCATACTTACCAATATTCCAGATTATCCACCAGTTCTTATAATTAAAGGTAATAAAGAGCTAATAACTAACACACATAAGTTTGCAGTGATTGGAGCCAGAAATTCTACAGTTAATGGAAACAGACTGGCTTATGATTTCGCAAAAGAGATTGCAAGAGCTGGGTATGTTATAGTATCTGGCCTTGCGAAAGGCATAGATTCTTATGCGCATAAAGGTAGTTTAGAATTTGGCACAATAGGTGTTATTGCTGGAGGAATAAATCATATTTATCCCAAAGAAAACGTTGAGTTATACAAAGATATATATGGGAAAGGAGTTGTTATAACAGAACAACCCATTAACTCCACTGTTTTATCACAGCATTTCCCACAAAGAAATAGGATTATCGCAGGTTTATGTTTAGGTGTGCTGGTAATTGAGGCTTCTCAAAAATCTGGCACATTGATTACGACTAAATTTGCTTTGGATTATAATAGAGAGGTTTACGCGGTTCCAGGCTCACCACTAGACCCAAAATCTCAAGGTACTAACGAGTTGCTGAAACAAGGTGCAAATATGGCTTTGTCGCCAAGTGATATATTGCAAGATTTGAATCGGAGGGTTAAAGATACGACTTTTTTTTTGCTTCTGATAAGTTATTGAAATTTGTGGGATATAGCACAAACAACATTCCTTCTGATGCAGAACTAGACTTATATAGGGGAAAACTTGCCAATTCTTTGTCACACTCCCCAGTTTTAATTGAAGACATAATAGATCAACTAGGTATACCTGTTAACATTTTGAACTGCTTATTAATTGAGCTAGAACTAGCTGGCCAAATTTGCAGAACTTCTGGAAACAAAGTATATCGAGTTGTAAAATTTTAATGACCGCCGCATGTATACTCCGCTAACTTCAAAAGTTGGAAACTTTCAGCTTGAAGTTATGTTATAGCCGTTTTTGGTATCCATAATCTTATACCCCAAATTCTCAATTTCCGTCCTAATTCTATCGGCTTCAACCCATTGTTTCTGAGCTTTAGCCAACTGTCTTTCTTCCGCGAGTAGGATTATCTCACTAGGTATATTTTTTTCTGGCCTTTTTGTTTTTAACTCGAAACCCAACAATCCACAATAAAATCGTAATTCTGCAGCTTTGCTTGTATCTCCTTTCAATATTTGTCCCGCCAACTTCTGTATGTATGACAATGCAAGTGGCGTATTTAAATCATCTGTTAAATAGCGTAAAAACTCATCAGAACTGTTATACAATTCTTCTTTAGGTGCTGATTCAAGAGCAACTGTGAATTTTTCAATTCCCTTTTTTGCATCATCCAGAGCTTTTTGATTAAAATCTAAAGGCTTTCGATAATGGGCCGTCAGATAAAAGTATCTTAGCACATCACCGGAAACCCCCAAGTCCAACAACTCCTTAACCGTTATAAAATTTTTAAGACTCTTGCTCATCTTATCACCGTTAACCGTAAGGAAGCCGTTGTGCACCCAATATTTGGCAAATTGGTTGGTTGATGATTCGCAAATACTTTGAGCTATCTCGTTCTCATGATGTGGGAATATTAAATCTGCCCCACCACCGTGTATATCAAACTTATCGCCGAGTATATTCTTGCTCATGGCAGAACATTCAATGTGCCATCCCGGTCTTCCATGCCCCCATGGGCTGTCAAAATATACAGCTTCATTAATTTTCCTTGGCTTCCATAAAACAAAATCCAAAGGGTCATACTTCAGTTCAGACACCTCAATCCTTGCACCAACTTCCATCTCCTCCAACCTTCTGTTGGATAACCTTCCGTACGCAGTAAAATTCCTTACAGCAAAATATACGTGCCCGTCGCTGACATATGCATGGCCTTTTGCAATCAACCTTTCAATCATCGCAATCATCTGCTGGATGTTTTCTGTAGCTTTAGGCTCATGATCTGGCAAAAGGCAATTTAAGGCTCCAAGATCATCATGAAAATAATCTGTCATTCTTTTGGTTAGAACCCCAGCATCTTCACCACTTTGGCTACTGGCTGCAATAATTTTATCATCCACATCAGTTATGTTTCTAACATAAGTCACTTTTGGGTATATTGCTTTTAACAACCTATAAAGTACGTCGAATACAACTGATGACCTGGCATTTCCAATATGCGCCCTATCGTATACGGTAGGACCACACACATACATTTTCACTTCGTTTTTATCAAATGGGACAAACTCCTCTTTCTGATTGGTGAGAGTATTGGTGAGATATATCTTTTGCATTTTGTAGATTTCACTAAAGCTAATACTTTTTGGCGGTTAAAAATGAATAGGCTTAAAGTAGGTCGCAAGTGCAGCTTCCTTAATCGCTTCATTCAAACTTGGATGTGGGTTGCAAATTCGGGCTATGTCTTCGGATGATGCCTTAAACTCCATTGCCAACACAATCTCTGCTATCAATTCTCCGGCTGAAGCCCCTATGATGTGTGCCCCCAATACTTCATCCGTATTGGCGCATGCTACAATCTTAACGAACCCATCTGTTTCATTAGAAGTCCGCGCTCTGCTGTTCGCAAGGAATGGGAACTTCCCAACTTTATATGGGACTTTATTTTGTTTGAGTTCATCTTCTGTCTTACCGACAACCGCAATTTCAGGGTGTGTATATACAACTCCTGGCACTGTGTTGTAATTCACATGACCATGCTGGCCATTAATGATTTCTGCAACTGCAACTCCTTCATCAGAAGCCTTATGGGCAAGCATTGGTCCAGCAATCACATCTCCAATGGCATAAATCCCTGTAACATTGGTTGAAAATTTGTTGTTTACCGAAACTCTACCTCTCTCATCCAAATTTATACCAATATTTTCAAGCCCTAAGCCTTTAGTATTTGCTTTTCTGCCAATTGCAACCAAAACAACATCAGCATCTATTTTCTCGACCACACCATTTTGCACAGCTTCTATTTCAATATTAACTTTTTTGCCGATTACTTCTGCTTTGATTACCTTAGATGAAACTCTAAAAGCCAACCCTTGTTTCTCGAAAAGTTTTTTTGCTTCTTTCCTGATATCATTATCAAAACCCGGCAAGATGTTGTCTGCAAATTCCACTATCTCAACCTTAGCCCCCAATCTAGACCATACAGAACCAAGCTCAAGACCTATAACACCAGCCCCTATTATAATCATTTTGTTGGGGACTGTTTTAAGTGACAGTGCTCCATCTGAAGTAATGATTTTTTCCTCATCCACCAAGATATTAGGTAACATGATTGGGGTTGAACCGGTTGCAATAATTATGCTCTCTGCTGAAATCGTCTTCTTTTCTCCGTTATTTAAATTAACTACAACTTCTTTGCCTATGGAATTAAAACTTGCAAAACCGTTATAATAGATGATTTTATTCTTTTTAAATAATCCGGCAATACCATTGCCCAACCCTTCCAGTGTGTCTTGCTTATTTTTCATCATCTTATCCAAGGAGAAGTTAAGCTCCTTAAACTCTATCCCATGCCTTATAAAATCATGCTTGGCTTGATGATATTGATGTGTTGAGTGAAGCAGAGATTTAGATGGAATACACCCAACATTTAAGCATGTTCCACCCAAAAACTTTTTATTGTCCACACATGCAACCTTTTTTCCAAGCTGTGCAGCTTTAATTGCAGCCACATAACCACCAGGACCACCACCTATCACTAGAACATCATATTTTTCCATTTTCACCTCTAATTAAAATGCTTTTTTAGGGAGCATCACACTTTATTAACAACCATATGTTTATTACAAACCAAACAAAATTTTCTCTGGCACTTCAACCAGCTCTTTTATCCTTTTTAGGAAGGTCACCGCTTCGCTACCATCTATAATCCTATGATCGTAAGAAAGCGCAATATACATCATTGGCCTAATTACAACCTCATTATTTAACGCAACAGGTCTTGGGACAATATTATGCATTCCCAATATCCCAGATTGTGGAGGGTTGATGATGGGGGTGGAAAGTAAAGAACCATAAATACCACCATTTGTAATGCTAAATGTCCCACCTTGCATATCATTCATTGAAAGCTTTCCTTCCCTTGCTTTTTTACCAAGGCTTGTAATTTCTTTTTCAATATCAGCATGGCTCATCTTGTCAGCATCCCTAATCACCGGCACAACCAAACCTTGTTCTGTCCCAACTGCGACTCCTATGTTGTAGTAATTCTTATATACAATATAGTCTCCATCAATTTGAGCATTGATATTAGGAATTTCTTTAAGAGCTGTAACTGCAGCTTTTACAAAAAAAGACATGAATCCAAGCTTCACACCATGTTTTTCCTTAAAAGCATCTTGGTATACTGTTCTGCAGTTAATTGCAGCTAACATATCAACATCGTTAAATGTAGACAGGATTGCAGCTGTGTTTTGAGAGTCCTTCAATCTCTTTGCGATTGTTTGGCGCAGTCTTGTCATCTTTATCCTCTCCTCCAACTGCACAGCTTGCGAAACAGTTGCAGGCACTGCGATTGCTGCTAAAACATCACCTTTTGTCACTCTTCCATCCTTCCCTGAAGTTGTAGGTACTTGCGTTATATTATTTTCAGATGCAATCTTTCGAGCTGCAGGAGAAAAAACCTGCTCATTTACATTAGTAGAGGCAGCCTGCTGCACATTTTGTTTTATATTTTCTTGTGCAGACTGGGCAGATGCGACAACTGCCGCTCCTTTTTCCATAAAACCCAGTATATCACCTATAGCAATAACATCACCCTCATGCGCTTTAATGTCGGTGATTATGCCAGACGCCGGCGCATTAACTTCAAGCGTAATTTTGTCTGTCTCAAGCTCTATTAAGAGCTCATCGACATTAACTTGCTCACCAACCTTTTTATGCCATTTGGCAATTGTTGCCTCAGTAACCGATTCGCCCAACGATGGTACTGTGATATTTATTGTCATAATGCTTGCTCCTATTATTCAAATGCTTTGTTTAAAAATGTGTTCAATTCCTTAAGGTGGAGTTTTCCATACCCAGCTGAGGGCGATGCAGACTCATCCCTTCCAACATACTCAATCCTCACCGTTTCATCAAATCTCAACTTTATGTAGCTCCATGCTCCCATATTTTTGTGCTCTTCCTGGCACCAAATGATTTGCTTTGCCCCTTTATATTTCTTTAACTGTACAGTTATCTCCTCTTGGGGGTATGGATACAGCTGTTCAAGCCTTACCAATGCGATATCTTTTCTTTGACGCTTTTCTCTTTCCTCAAATAAGTCATAATATACTTTCCCACTACAGAATATCACTTTCTTCACACTGCTGACTTGGAGATCGTCGCTTAACACAGCATTAAAACAGCTATTCTTTGCAAAATCCTCCAACTTAGATACGGCCAACTTATGCCTCAATAAAGATTTAGGTGTCATGATAACTAATGGACTCCGATAATTCCTGTGCATGTGCCTTCTTAATAGGTGAAAAATGGAAGCTGGTGTTGTGCAATTTGCAACCGTCATATTATCATTGGCACACAGCTGAAGATATCTCTCAAGCCTTGCGGAACTGTGTTCTGGCCCGTCGCCTGCATATCCGTGCGGCAATAACAAAACAAGCCCGTTCATCCGCAACCATTTATCCTTCCCCGATGCTACATATTGATCTATCATCATTTGGGCACTGTTTGCAAAATCCCCATACTGTGCTTCCCAAATCACTAAGGTATTGGGACTAGAATAACTGTAACCATATTCAAACCCCATCACAGCCAACTCAGAAAGAATGCTGTTGTGTATTTCAAAGTTTGCACTTCCCCCAAGGTTTTGAAGTGGTGCATACTTGGATTCGTTCTCTTGATCAACCACTACAGCATGACGATGCGAGAAAGTGCCTCTTTCAACATCTTCACCTGTAATCCTAACATTATACCCATCTTGCAGCAGAGTAGCATAGGCTAAAGTCTCTCCCATGCCCCAGTCTATCCCATCTTCTTTGTCTAGCATTTCCTTTCTATTTTTCAAGACACGTTCCACTTTAGGATTTGCTTTGAAGTTGTTAGGAACAGAGCTCAATACTGTTGCCAAGCTCTTTAATTGCATTTTGTCAACAGCTGTCACCACTTTGCTATTCTTATCAGTCAGAAATTCGTCAAATCCACTCCACACACCTTGTAACCAATCAGCTTTTTCTGCTTTATAGGTGTCGGAAAACTCAAACTCTTTATCTAAAAACTCCTTGAATTTGCCCTTTATCTGGTTTATTTCTTCTTTCGTAATTTCTCCCAAACTCAGTAATCTTTCTGAATAAATTTCTGAGGGAGATTTATGTTGGTGAATAATGCTATACATTTTGGGCTGAGTGAACATCGGTTCATCACTTTCATTATGCCCATATTTACGGTAACCAACAACATCTATGAAAACATCTTTTTTAAATTTCAACCTATACTCGGCAGCAATTTCACTCACATATGCCACAGCCTCAGGATCATCACCACTGACATGAAAGATTGGTGCTGCAATCATCTTAGCTATGTCTGTACAATATCTTGATGATCTTCCATCATCAGATGTGGTTGTGAAACCTATTTGGTTGTTGGTAACGATATGCACCGCACCCCCGGTGTTATAAGCCTTAACATTACTAATGGCTAATGATTCCATAACAGAACCTTGCCCAGAAAACGCCGCATCACCATGCAAAAGCACACCCATCACCCGTTTTTTATCCACGTCTTTTATACTATCTTGCTTAGCTCTTACTCTGCCTGATACAACCGGGTTAACCAATTCCAGATGCGATGGATTTGGGGTAAGCGTAAGATGAATTTTTTTATCTTCAATTTCCACATCAACCGAAGCACTCAAATGATACTTTACATCGCCTGGTAAATTTAGGCTATCAGGAATGAATATGCCCCCTTTAAATTCAGAGAAAAGTGCCCTATAAGGCTTTTTCATAATTTTTGCAAGAACGCTTAGTCTTCCTCTATGCGCCATCCCAAAGACGGCTTCTACAACGTTATTCTTCGCTGATGTCTTAATAACCTCCTCAATCGCGATGATATTGCTCTCAGCTCCCTCAATCGAAAATCTTTTTGCTCCAGGAAACTTGGTATGCAGGTATCCTTCAAACATCTCGACCTCAATCAGGCTGCTTAATATTTTTACCTTTTTGGATTTGTCAAAATTTATTATACCTGCAGCATTTTCAATTTTGCTTCTCAGCCATTCCCTTTCCTCTAAATTCTCCATATGGATAAATTCCACACCAAACCTGCCACTGTAAGTTCTTAAAAGAGTTTTGTATAGTTCATTTATTTTCATCTCGTTACATCCAAACGCACCATCAATGTATGCAATTTGTTCTAAATCCTCTTTTTTAATGCCATATTTGGTATGTTCTAATTCCAATGGAAGCTTACTCTCTCTTACCTCCAGTGGATCTATCTTTGCAGCCATATGTCCATATGCCCTAAACGCTTCTATAAGCTTTGCAACCTTAAACGACAGGTTGGCATCTGATGACGTTGGTATTGGTGGAAATTTTTCCTTCTGTGTCGAAACCGTTTTTTCTTTATAACCAACAATTTTTTCCTTTCTCTTCAGCCAACTCGGCCCTATAAAATATTGGGTAAAATCTCCATTATCCTCCCCTACTTGGGAAAAATACTGCCTCCAACTTTCATCTACTGATTGTGGATCATGCAGATATTTGTTGTAAAGCTCTTCTATAAATATTACATTTTGCGAAAATAAAAGAGGATCAAACATTTTATTGTACTAACTTCGACAAGTTTTACTTACTATTACCCCTTTAACCCAAAAAAATCAAGGCCCACTGTAAACTTATGAAGACTCAGAAAAATTTAAAAACCTTACTTCAGTTTTAGCAAGCTATTGGAAACTATAACTGATGGAATAAAAACATCGGCGGGCTATCCTTGAATACAATGATATAGATAAAATTGTTAGGAAGAAAATATGAGAAGAGATGTACTCAAAAACAGCCCATAACACTAAACGGTAGTATATAGAACCAGGGCATGTAAGTCAACTCATAATGTTACAAATAAAACGGGAGTGTTTTAAAAAGGATAGGAAAGAAGAAAAGAATGTGATATAAGGAGAGGGAAGGAAAAAAAGAAAGGGAAAAATGGAGAAAATAGAATGTAAATATTGCAAAGGGAAAGAGGTATCAAAAAATGGATATGCAAGGAAAAAGCAGAGATACAAATGTAAGAGTTGTAATAAAAACTTTACAGAAGGAGATGGTAGGAAGAATTGGAAATATGGTAATAAAGAGAGGAGCATGGTGATAAAGATGTATCTAAATAACTGCGGAATTAGGAGGATAGCTCACATATTAAATATCCCGTTAAGTACAGTATTTTATTGGATCAAACAAGCAGGGAAAGTAGTAGATGAGATGGTGACGAATCAAAAGATAGAGGGAGATAAGAAGCGTATAGAGATATTAGAGATGGATGAGCTATATACATACGTCAAAAAAAAGAGAATAAAACAAGAATATGGACTGCTGTCGATAGGGACAGATTCAAAACTGTTGCGTTTAAAGTAGGTTCAGGTGATAAAGAAAATTACGTAGATTTAGCTCGTGAGCTAGGAGAAAAATACCAAATTCGTTATATGTGTACAGATGGGTATGAGGTCTATTGTCATTATAAAATTGCTCAAATACATCTGCAGACAAAGTCTGAAACTTGTTTGGTTGAGAGCTTCAATTCCTCCTTAAGGGATATGCTTGCTAGATTAAATCGCAAGACTAAACGCTTTAGCAAGTGTTCTGAAATGCTAAGATTATCCCTTGTTTTATTTTTTAACAAAGCTTTAGCTCTTTCTATCTATTTATGAACACTCCCAATAAAACAAAATTTTTATTATTTTTGAATAATTAAACTGATTTTGACGGCCAAAAATTCAAAATAATTCCACCCATAATAAATAAAGATTTGGAAAATAAATTATCGTAGCATCCACCACTTAATCTAACTCATTATCAAAAGTATCACAACTTATCGTCACGAGATAATTAATAAGTCCTCTTTCAGTCTGTTTAACTTATCACGTAATTTCGCTGCCTTCTCAAACTCCAGATTCTTAGCTGCTTCTAGCATCTCATGTTCAATTTTTGATATGTTGTTCTCCACCCCCTCCACGCTTAACTCCTCCTTATCATATATCATATTTTCAGATGCATCACTTGCTGCTAAACTTAGGGAGTTCATCAATTGCTTTTTGATTGTGGTTGGAGTGATTCCATGCTCTTTGTTATACTGCTCTTGAATTTTTCTTCTCCTGGCCGTTTCCAAAAGGGCTTTCTTAATTGAATCAGTTTGTTTATCTGCGTATAAAATCACCCTGCCGTCACTATTCCTTGCTGCGCGACCAATTGTTTGGATCAGAGAAGTTTCTGAACGTAAAAATCCCTCTTTATCAGCATCTAAAATGGCAACTAAAGAGCACTCTGGTATATCAAGTCCTTCTCTTAAAAGATTTACTCCAACTAAGACATCGTATTTCCCCTTTCTCAGCTCTTGAATTATCTCTACTCTCTCTAAAGTTTTTATATCTGAGTGCATATATACAGCTTTAACTCCCACCTCATTCAAGTAGTCTGTTAAATCCTCTGCCATCCTTTTGGTAAGAGTTGTAACCAGTACTCTTTGACTGTTTTTAGTTGTAACTTTACATTCTCCTATCAAATCATCCACCTGCGTTTCGCACTTTCTGATCTCGCATATGGGATCTAGCAGTCCTGTTGGCCTTATAATTTGCTCCACAAACTCACCATTTGTATAGGCAAGCTCTCTGATACTTGGCGTCGCAGAAACAAAAATAGTTTTAGGGCGCATCAAATCCCATTCCTCATATCTTAATGGTCTGTTATCAAGCGCAGATGGCAAGCGGAATCCATGTTCAACAAGTGTTGTTTTACGAGCTCTATCTCCATTATACATCCCCCCTATTTGCGATACCGTTACGTGGCTTTCGTCAATGAAGAGCAAGGCATCTTTAGGAATATACTCAAATAATGTAGGTGGTGGTTCCCCCTTGTTTTTACCCGAGAGGTACCTGGAATAATTCTCAATTCCTTTGCATGATCCTGTTTCCATAATCATCTCCAAATCGAAGTTTGTTCGTTGCGTAATTCTATGGCATTCCACAATTTTTCCCTCAGAATTGAGCTCCTTTATTGTTTCATTTAATTCATCTTTAATGAGCTTAATTGCTTGTTCTAGAGTTGGCCTTGGCGTTATATAATGACTGTTTGCAAATATTGTGATCTCTTTAAGACTCTTTGTTTTTTCTCCAGTTAAATAATCGAATTCATATATTTTCTCTACTTCATCACCAAAAAATGTCACCCTCCAAGCTGTATCTTGATAATGTGAGGGGAATATGTCTATACTTTCCCCTCTAACTCTAAAACCACCACGCACAAAATCTAAGTCCATCCTTTTGTATTGGAGTTCGACCAATTTTTGCATTATTTCCTTACGTTTATATTCTTGCCCCTTTTGCAGTTTAAAAGACATCTGTAAATAGAGCTCTGGTGCTCCAAGCCCGTATATACAAGAAACCGACGCCACAACAATCACATCTTTACGTTCAAGCAGTGCCCTTGTTGCTGAGTGGCGAAGCAAGTCTATTTGTTCATTAATTTGAGCATCTTTTTCAATATAAGTGCCTGTTTGCGCTATATATGCTTCAGGCTGGTAATAATCATAATACGAAACAAAATATTCGACTGCATTATCTGGAAAATACCCCTTCATTTCCTCATAAAGCTGTGCCGCTAAAGTTTTGTTATGAGCCATAATCAGTGCAGGCTTTTGGCATTGTTGTATGACATTTGCCATTGCAAAAGTTTTTCCAGACCCAGTTACCCCTAATAAAACTTGATTTTGCCTATTGTCGTTAATCCCCGATACTAAACTTTCAACAGCCCGAGCTTGGTCACCACTTAAGCTGTAGTTACTTTTTAATAAGAATTTTGTCATCAAAATTGTTGTTATTCAAAAACCTTTGTTTATACATTGAGAATAGTACACTAATTTAGCAACAAGTTGTATATGTATTATGTTATAGGAATTGGTAGTAATTTAGGCGATAAAGCTCTTAATATAAACAATGCAATTAAGTTGCTTGCCCAAGTGTCTGAGGTTGTAAAAGTATCAAGTGTATACAAATCCAAAGCATTACTAAAGCCAAACTCTCCTGTCAGTTGGAACAAAGGCTTTTTGAATCTGGCAGTTCTACTAAACTACCCTCATGCGCCCATTACTTTATTTAAAGTTTTACAAACAATTGAGCAGCTAATGGGGAGGAAGAAACACCCAAGACCATGGGCTCCAAGAATAATTGACCTGGACATTTTAATTGCAGACAACCTTATCATTCAAGAAGAAACATTGCAGATACCTCATAAAGAGCTGTTAAACAGAGATTTTGCACTTATTCCAGCTGCTGAAGTTGCTCCAGATTTTATCCATCCTTTTGCACATAAAAGCTTGAGAGAACTTAGCTTGATACTAAAACCTGCACCTAAAAATCCAAAGTGATGCTAAGTTTTAGAGTCATAGAATTCTCTTGAAGATGGCAGATGTTTTGAGTATAAGAATAGATAGCTCAAAGGTTCTCTGGCAATTATTTAATGGAAGTCTTTATTACCTTATGTTCTGTTCTGCGTTCTTCATATAACAGGCCTGAATCAATTTGTTTGGGATACTAAAATGTTTAAAAATCACTTGCTTGGTATTTTTAGCCAGATAGCTACTTACTGCTTAACATCCGAGGCCAGGCTTTTTCAACTTGGCGTCATTAATATTGATAACTTCGCAATAATTGAACAACATTTTGATAGCCAATCAACGCAATATATAGGAGAAAAAATTAGGAAGAGTCTCAGAAAAAGTACCAGAGATCAATTTTTTCTTCAAAAGCTTGATTATAACTCCTATGTGTTAGCTGTACCGTATGAAAATCACAAGTATGTGGTTAGGTTGATTGAGAAATTGATAGAGGACGTCAACTTAGGTAACGATGAATTTTGCAGTAACAGTTTATTCTTTCTTGTTAAAATAGGTTTAGCGCAGTATAGTCGCGATGGTATTATGGAAGAATCTTTTAACTGTGCACAAATAGCACTCTTTGAGTGCAGGCATGAAAAAAATAACAACTATAGTTTCTATGACTTATCCTTAGCTAGGATACAAAAACAAATAAATTATACCGACTTATTAGGTGTTTTTATGGGAGCGTTGAAAGATAAAATAAGGATAAATGTGATGGTTTGATTTAAGGAAGTTTGGACCATGGTCTAAAAAAATTAACAAAAAACTGGTTTCCCCAAGAATTCAAAAGATTTCTTTGAGGTGGGATATGGTAATTTTTAGCTTTTTATTGATTCTGCGAAGCGTGATTTTATGAGCTTAGGCAGTAAGAACCGTTAAACGTTTTAAATTAAAGCAGATAGCATTCATAAATTCAGCAAACTGATTTTTGGCAATTCCTATGTATCGCAATCGTTTATTATCTTGAGAAAACACCCTCTCAAACGGAGCCCTTATGGAAGTATAGTATCGATCAAGGTCAAAATTCTTTTGCTTCATATTGTTTTTCTTGATGGCGCAAAAATGAATACCTCTGCTTTTAGCTGCATTCTTTGCTGGTGCAACACAATACCCTTTGTCAGCATAAACTGCTCCACTATTTGGTAAAACATGCGCAACTCCCTTTGCATCGGTAACATTAGCAGGCGTTATAGCAACCTTGTTGATCATTCCGGATTGAATATCTACGCTTACATGTTTTTCTTATAGCCATACCAAAATTTACTACCACCCTTGCACCCTATTTTGGCTTGTTTATCATGTGCGACTTTAGGCAAGACTTCGTTGTTAAGTTTTTCATATTTTTTGTTTTCTGGCTTCATCCCGCTCTTCCCATAAATTAGCTTTGGAGATCAAGTGACTTGCATCAACAAAAGTAAATACCTCGCTCATATATCCTTGAGATTTTAGTTGATCTCTAAAAATGGCAAAGATTTTTGATAACAAATTTGTTCCTATCTTTGAGCGGATTCTACTAAAAACGCTATAATCAGGTGTGGCTTCGGTTAAATCAAAATCACAAAACCACTTGGCTGCAACACTGTCACTCAAATATCTTTCTAGTTCACGATCTGACAAATCTTCCATAAACTGTAACAACAAGCATTTAAATAAACGTAACAGAGTGTTAGCCAAAGATAGATATAAAATTGCCCTGCTCACTTAGGAAATTATTGTTATCCTCAAAATGTAGCCAGAGCTTAATCGTAAGATCGACAACTTCTTCAGATTTTGAAACTACCTTTGTTTTTCTGGTCATTCTTGCAATTCTGTGCCTTGTGTTTGAGTTATTGGACTCAATTGAGAGTGTATGTTGTTTGCCAACAACATGTTGATGGCGAGGTATAACCTCTGAATAAACAGACCAATCGTCTGTGTAATAACTGCAATTATCTCTACTTATGATTTTCCACAATTTTCTAAAGGTTGTAACGTTACGCTTACCAACCACCCAGGCAACAACTCTCTTGAGCTCCCTACTATAGGCTTTCCATATCCATAATTTGTTTTTTTTGAATCTACAAAATGCCACATCTCATCTATTTCAACTTCTCTCAATTCTTCCGGCACTGTTGGTCTTGGTATCTTTTTAGCATACAGTATTATCCACTTATATACGCTAGTATGAGCTACTTTAAATAATTTCCCTAGCCATCTAAAGCTACTTTTCCCCATGCTGTACAATAACACTGCCAGAGCCTTCATCTCTGGCGAACAGCCTCTTAATTTAGTGTTTGTAAAATTACATCCACACTCTTTGCATTTATACCTTTGCATACCCCTAATATTACCATTCTTAACGTATTTACTGCTACTGCATTTTTTACACTCTGTATTCATATCTCTATTTTCTTTGTTGCTCGCTATATTCATTTTAGCATCTTATCTATCTTATGGCAACACTCCCAAACGTAAAACACCATATCCCTTATAATTAGCAGGAGATTCAATTCCCTTCAGCTCTTGCTCTACTGCCCCAAAATTAAACAGCTCCTTAAATTTGCGATATTGATGCTCACTACCAACCAATTGATCCAAACATACCATTATTATTTGATGCGCTGATGACATTTTTCTCTTCTTTATTCTGTAATCCACTCCACTATACCTTTCTTTATTCCATCTTGCAACACTCCCTTTATGCAAGCGATGGAAACAAACAGAGTGGTACTGCAATATCAACCAATAGTCAATAGTACGACAGGTGAGCATGAGTTTTATGAATGCTTACTAAGAATAGTAGACAATCGTGGATATAAACTATCCGCTTCCCCCCATATTCAGGCAGCCGAAGATTATGGTGTGATACGTACTGTGGATAAATTTGTTTTAACTAAGGCCGTCGAACTATTGGAAAGAGATGAGGACATAAAACTTCATGTTAACATCTCTGGTGCTACAATTACAGACACTGAATGGGTTGAATTTGTTAAAAGACTGTTTTATAAAAAAGACTTTTTTGGTCGTTTGACTTTTGAAATTACAGAAAGTTCAATTATCAAAAATTTCAAAGAAGCTAGTTTTCTAATTAGGGAACTTAATGAATTAGGGTGTGGTATATCCATAGATGACTTTGGGTCAGGTTACAACTCTTATGTGCAGCTTAAAAACATAAATGCCACCAGCGTGAAAATAGGTGGTGAATATATCAGAGATATTATGGATAACAGAAATAATATGCTATTTGTTAAAGTTTTAATAGAATTGGCTAAAAACTTAAGGCTTAAGACGATTGCAGAGTATGTCGATAATGAAAGAGTTATAACCCTATTAAAGGAACTGGGAGTTGATTATTTTCAAGGTTCTCTGTTTACTAGATAATGTCGTCATGAGATTTTAAGCCAAAGAGATAAACATCTAATCTGAATTGCGGCAAGGAAAGAAGCTGAATTTTTAGCATATCTGGTTGCAATTCCCCTCCATCTTTTAAGATGAAGAAAGGTGTTTTCTACAATATGCCTTATTTTATATAAATCTTTATTGTATTTTCTCTGGGTGATTCTGTTCTTTTTAGGAGGAATAACAACTCTCATGCCCAATTCTTGGGCATGGTCAATTATGTAATTAACATCGTACCCTCTGTCGGCTAGTAAGTACTCAGCTTTCATCTCTTCAATAAGATTAACAGCCTGCTTGCAATCAGCTTCTGAGCCTTTTGTGACAATAACTTTGAGTGGCATACCATGTGAATCCACGGCAAGGTGAATCTTTGTATTGAGCCCCCTTTTGTACGACTCATATCTTGATTGCCGCCTTTTGCACCTGAAGCATGTGGATGCACTTTACTATGACTTGCGTCTATCATTAACCATTCCATATCAGGTTCTTTCACAAATATCTCCAATAAAGCCTCCCATATCCTTTTGTCTCTCCATCTGCAAAATCTTTTTTGGGAGTGTTGCAAGATGGAATAAAGAAAGGTATAGTGGAGTGGATTACAGAATAAAGAAGAGAAAAATGTCATCAGCGCATCAAATAATAATGGTATGTTTGGATCAATTGGTTGGTAGTGAGCATCAATATCGCAAATTTAAGGAGCTGTTTAATTTTGGGGCAGCAGAGCAAGAGCTGAAGGGAATTGAATCTCCTGCTAATTATAAGGGATATGGTGTTTTACGTTTATTTAAATGCTTGTTGTTACAGTTTATGGAAGATTTGTCAGATCGTGAACTAGAAAGATATTTGAGTGACAGTGTTGCAGCCAAGTGGTTTTGTGATTTTGATTTAACCGAAGCCACACCTGATTATAGCGTTTTTAGTAGAATCCGCTCAAAGATAGGAACAAATTTGTTATCAAAAATCTTTGCCATTTTTAGAGATCAACTAAAATCTCAAGGATATATGAGCGAGGTATTTACTTTTGTTGATGCAAGTCACTTGATCTCCAAAGCTAATTTATGGGAAGAGCGGGATGAAGCCAGAAAACAAAAATATGAAAAACTTAACAACGAAGTCTTGCCTAAAGTCGCACATGATAAACAAGCCAAAATAGGGTGCAAGGGTGGTAGTAAATTTTGGTATGGCTATAAGAAAAACATGTAAGCGTAGATATTCAATCCGGAATGATCAACAAGGTTGCTATAACGCCTGCTAATGTTACCGATGCAAAGGGAGTTGCGCATGTTTTACCAAATAGTGGAGCAGTTTATGCTGACAAAGGGTATTGTGTTGCACCAGCAAAGAATGCAGCTAAAAGCAGAGGTATTCATTTTTGCGCCATCAAGAAAAACAATATGAAGCAAAAGAATTTTGACCTTGATCGATACTATACTTCCATAAGGGCTCCGTTTGAGAGGGTGTTTTCTCAAGATAATAAACGATTGCGATACATAGGAATTGCCAAAAATCAGTTTGCTGAATTTATGAATGCTATCTGCTTTAATTTAAAACGTTTAACGGTTCTTACTGCCTAAGCTCATAAAATCACGCTTCGCAGAATCAATAAAAAGCTAAAAATTACCATATCCCACCTCAAAGAAATCTTTTGAATTCTTGGGGAAACCAGTTTTTTGTTAATTTTTTTAGACCATGGTCCAAACTTCCTTAAATCAAACCATCACATTTATCCTTATTTTATCTTTCAACGCTCCCTTTATGTGTATTTTTCCATCCTCCATATTCTGAAGGCAAATCTCTCCAGGGAGAACCTGTTCTTAATATCCAAAATACTGCGTTAATGAATCTTCTGTTATTATGTGCCAAACCTCCCCACGTACCTTCCCTTCCTGGCAAATGATCCTTTATCAAATCCCACATATTATCTGTTATATCATGCCTATGTAGCCCTAAATCCATTTTTACTCCTGATTTATCTTTTCTTTCATATTATACTACAAATCTCATGACGACACTATCTAAGTGAGCAGGGCAATTTTATATCTATCTTTGGCTAACACTCTGAGGGCTCGTATGTAATACATTCATATAAGTACAGAAGTCAAAACTCTAAAACCATTACACAGAGCCCCTGCTAATAATACTCCGCGTCTTTTAAAAGTTGGCGTCGTCATCTTCGTGCTCTCGCATTTCATCATGTACTTTTTTATACGCTCACCATACTTACCACTCAACTCCTTGCCAATTTTTAAAATACTTTGAGTATGCACACACTCTACTTTAAGGTGTGTGTATACAGTGTCTAATAAATGAACACACCTCTCAAACTTTCTTATTTATCGATATGAAGAATTTTTGATTGCTATTTTCAATAAAAAAAATAAGATTATATCGAATCTCTTGGGAGAGGTGGCCGAGTGGTCGAAGGCGCTTCCCTGCTAAGGAAGTATACGATTTTTCGTATCGAGGGTTCGAATCCCTCCCTCTCCGCCAGATTTTTTAAGGGAACTTTTCTCTCCTCTTTTTGTGATAACGTAAGCACCTCTTGCAACTCCAGCATTTATAGGCTTTCTAGCGCTTCTGTCTATCATTAGACCCGTACCTCACTTTCTCCAATTTTGCCATTTTACCCCCAAACTCTCTCTTTGGGAGTGTTGCAAGATGGAATAAAGAAAGGTATAGTGGAGTGGATTACAGAATAAAGAAGAGAAAAATGTCATCAGCGCATCAAATAATAATGGTATGTTTGGATCAATTGGTTGGTAGTGAGCATCAATATCGCAAATTTAAGGAGCTGTTTAATTTTGGGGCAGCAGAGCAAGAGCTGAAGGGAATTGAATCTCCTGCTAATTATAAGGGATATGGTGTTCTACGTTTATTTAAATGCTTGTTGTTACAGTTTATGGAAGATTTGTCAGATCGTGAACTAGAAAGATATTTGAGTGACAGTGTTGCAGCCAAGTGGTTTTGTGATTTTGATTTAACCGAAGCCACACCTGATTATAGCGTTTTTAGTAGAATCCGCTCAAAGATAGGAACAAATTTGTTATCAAAAATCTTTGCCATTTTTAGATAGTGTCGTCATGAGATTTGTGATATAATATGAAAGAAAAGATAAATCAGGAGTAAAAATGGATTTAGGGCTACATAGGCATGATATAACAGATAATATGTGGGATTTGATAAAGGATCATTTACCAGGAAGGGAAGGTACGTGGGGAGGTTTGGCACATAATAACAGAAGATTCATTAACGCAGTATTTTGGATATTAAGAACAGGTTCTCCCTGGAGAGATTTGCCTTCAGAATATGGAGGATGGAAAAATACACATAAAAGATTTTGCAGATGGAGAGACAAAAGGATATGGGAGGCTTTATTGGAGATATTTGTGAAAGAACCTGATATGGAATGGTTAATGATAGACGCAAGTCATAGTAAAGTGCATCCACATGCTTCAGGTGCAAAAGGCGGCAATCAAGATATGAGTCGTACAAAAGGGGGCTCAATACAAAGATTCACCTTGCCTTGGATTCACATGGTATGCCACTCAAAGTTATTATCACAAAAGGCTCAGAAGCTGATTGCAAGCAGGCTGTTAATCTTATTGAAGAGATGAAAGCTGAGTACTTACTAGCCGACAGAGGGTACGATGTTAATTACATAATTGACCATGCCCAAGAATTGGGCATGAGAGTTGTTATTCCTCCTAAAAAGAACAGAATCACCCAGAGAAAATACGATAAAGATTTATACAAAATAAGGCATATTGTAGAAAACACCTTTCTTCATCTTAAAAGATGGAGGGGAATTGCAACCAGATATGCTAAAAATTCAGCTTCTTTTCTTGCCGCAATTCAGATTAGATGCTTATCTCTTTGGCTTAAAATCTCATGACGACATTATCTAGCACAATATAATCAATGTTCAAATACTAATGACTTTTTATCCTTTCCTCTTATTTGTAAAATCTTGCGGGGTGGTAAGAGTTAGTGGAGTATATAGTTGACTTTTTACTTGATGTTCAGTACTCTTGGAAAAATTGTTTTTCGAATATAAGAATGACTTATTTACGCTATACAGTCTGCTTAGCAGCCATTTGTATGTTGTCTTCATGCTCAAAACTTGATGTTCAAAAAAGTTACCCAAAAACCAAACAACAAATAGAGGAACAAAGGGTTGGAACATTGAGCAGTGGGGGTATATTTTTATTCGGTGGGAAAGATGAGGGCTTAAATACGAATAAAGCTGTAAATGTAAACGGTTATCTATGGAAATCGGCTCTTGACAAGGTTAACTTTATGCCAATTAATTCGTGCGACTCGTTCGGAGGTGTGATAGTAACAGATTGGTATAGCACAGGCGAAAATTCCAAAGAGCGTTATAAAATAAATATTTTTATCAATGGTAAGGAGTTTAAGGCTGATTCACTTAAAGTAAATGTTTATAAACAGCGGTTAGACAATAGAGGAAATTGGGGGAATCAATTTTCAGATCATGTATTGGCAAATCAAATTGCAGAACAAATCATCAATGGCGCAAGAGAATTAAGATTCTTAGAAAAAAAGTACAACTAAAGTAAGAATGGCTACCTTACACCACAAGAGTTTCACCTTATGGAAACTATAAAAATAGTTTTTCCCAAACAATTGAAGAAATTGTTTGGTGTTATAAGAAAGGCTGGAGGGCAATGTAGACTGATTGGTGGCTGTGTCAGGGATTATTTATGTAATAAGACACCAACAGATTTTGATGTTGTCACAGATGTTTTGCCCGAAAAAATAATAGAGATATTCAAGCAGCACAATTGCAAGGTGATTCCCATAGGATTAGAGCATGGGACGGTTTTGGTCGTTATAGATGGTTGTGGCTTCGAAATTACAACCCTCAGAAAAGACGTACAATGCTTTGGTCGCCATGCTAAAGTTGAGTTCACAAACGACTGGAAGGCGGACGCTTCAAGACGTGATTTTACTATCAACACACTTTCAATGGACCCAGAAGGTGAAGTTTACGATTATTTTGGTGGACAAAAAGATTTGCAGCATGGAGTTGTGAAGTTCGTTGGAGAACCTTCTGAGCGAATAAACGAGGATTACCTGAGAATCATGAGGTTCTTTAGATTTTTGGGTTATTTCGGCCTAACTTGCATTGATGACGCAAGCTATAATGCAGCTATTGGCGGTATTAGCAATTTGGTATACATATCAAAAGAAAGAATAAAACGAGAACTATTTAAGCTACTTAGTGCAAAATATGGGCTTGAGGTCATTAGCATGCTCAATAACGCACATGTTTTGCAATATATTGGATTTCCTCAAGGCATTGTTTTACCACAAAGCATGGGACATATAACGTTTCAAGAGATGGAACCGTTGACCAATTTAGCAATCATCATAGCGATTACAGGCGCTGAAAAACCACAACATCTTGATGAATTAAGGCAAAGCATATTGCTCTCAAACAAAGAATACAAAGAGTTGGTGTGTTTATCTGCTTTTGATCATACCCAGAAATTTCGTGATTTTCACCACTATAAATATTGGTATGAGTATGGGCAAGAATTATACTTGAAGTTTTTATTTGTGGTAAACAACATAAAAGAATTACCCAACTACATGCTGTACCGTGATGAGGTACTAAACGAAAAAATAGAGAAATTTCCACTCACTGGAACGGACTTAAAAAAGTTGGGTTATAGTGGTGAAAAAATAGGAGAATTGCTAAATATTGCGAAAATATATTGGCACGAACATAAAAATAAAGTGACCAAAAACGATCTGTTAGATCATATAGTCAAAACAATATAATTTAATATCTTGGGAGTGTTGCCATAAGATAGATAAGATGCTAAAATGAATATAGCGAGCAACAAAGAAAATAGAAATATGAATACAGAGTGTAAAAAATGCAGTAGCAGTAAATACGTTAAGAATGGTAATATTAGGGGTATGCAAAGGTATAAATGCAAAGAGTGTGGATGTAATTTTACAAGCACTAAATTAAGAGGCTGTTCGCCAGAGATGAAGGCTCTGGCAGTGTTATTGTACAGCATGGGAAAAAGTAGCTTTAGATGGCTAGGGAAATTATTTAAAGTAGCTCATACTAGCGTATATAAGTGGATAATACTGTATGCTAAAAAGATACCAAGACCAACAGTGCCGGAAGAATTGAGAGAAGTTGAAATAGATGAGATGTGGCATTTTGTAGATTCAAAAAAAACAAATTATGGATATGGAAAGCCTATAGTAGGGAGCTCAAGAGAGTTGTTGCCTGGGTGGTTGGTAAGCGTAACGTTACAACCTTTAGAAAATTGTGGAAAATCATAAGTAGAGATAATTGCACTTATTACACAGACGATTGGTCTGTTTATTCAGAGGTTATACCTCGCCATCAACATGTTGTTGGCAAACAACATACACTCTCAATTGAGTCCAATAACTCAAACACAAGGCACAGAATTGCAAGAATGACCAGAAAAACAAAGGTAGTTTCAAAATCTGAAGAAGTTGTCGATCTTACGATTAAGCTCTGGGTACATTTTGAGGATAACAATAATTTCCTAAGTGAGCAGGGCAATTTTATATCTATCTTTGGCTAACACTCTGGAGAAGAAAAACTAACGCTTAAAACAAGGGGTTGACCTTCATCAATACCTTGCCTCACATATAAGAAAATGGGAGTGTTGCCATAAGATAGATAAGATGCTAAAATGAATATAGCGAGCAACAAAGAAAATAGAAATATGAATACAGTAAAAAGATACCAAGACCAACAGTGCCGGAAGAATTGAGAGAAGTTGAAATAGATGAGATGTGGCATTTTGTAGATTCAAAAAAAACAAATTATGGATATGGAAAGCCTATAGTAGGGAGCTCAAGAGAGTTGTTGCCTGGGTGGTTGGTAAGCGTAACGTTACAACCTTTAGAAAATTGTGGAAAATCATAAGTAGAGATAATTGCACTTATTACACAGACGATTGGTCTGTTTATTCAGAGGTTATACCTCGCCATCAACATGTTGTTGGCAAACAACATACACTCTCAATTGAGTCCAATAACTCAAACACAAGGCACAGAATTGCAAGAATGACCAGAAAAACAAAGGTAGTTTCAAAATCTGAAGAAGTTGTCGATCTTACGATTAAGCTCTGGCTACATTTTGAGGATAACAATAATTTCCTAGATAGTGTCGTCA
The DNA here is from genome assembly GCF_034359465.1 of Candidatus Bandiella woodruffii. Classification (NCBI taxonomy): domain Bacteria; kingdom Pseudomonadati; phylum Pseudomonadota; class Alphaproteobacteria; order Rickettsiales; family Candidatus Midichloriaceae; genus Candidatus Bandiella; species Candidatus Bandiella euplotis. The sequence goes on from NZ_CP110820.1 coordinate 564,334, forward strand.
TGAGATTTGTGGTATAATATGAAAGAAAAGATAAATCAGGAGTAAAAATGGATTTAGGGCTACATAGGCATGATATAACAGATAATATGTGGGATTTGATAAAGGATCATTTGCCAGGAAGGGAAGGTACGTGGGGAGGTTTGGCACATAATAACAGAAGATTCATTAACGCAGTATTTTGGATATTAAGAACAGGTTCTCCCTGGAGAGATTTGCCTTCAGAATATGGAGGATGGAAAAATACACATAAAAGATTTTGCAGATGGAGAGACAAAAGGATATGGGAGGCTTTATTGGAGATATTTGTGAAAGAACCTGATATGGAATGGTTAATGATAGACGCAAGTCATAGTAAAGTGCATCCACATGCTTCAGGTGCAAAAGGCGGCAATCAAGATATGAGTCGTACAAAAGGGGGCTCAATACAAAGATTCACCTTGCCGTGGATTCACATGGTATGCCACTCAAAGTTATGGGAGTGTTGCCATAAGATAGATAAGATGCTAAAATGAATATAGCGAGCAACAAAGAAAATAGAAATATGAATACAGAGTGTAAAAAATGCAGTAGCAGTAAATACGTTAAGAATGGTAACATTAGGGGTATGCAAAGGTATAAATGCAAAGAGTGTGGATGTAATTTTACAAGCACTAAATTAAGAGGCTGTTCGCCAGAGATGAAGGCTCTGGCAGTGTTATTGTACAGCATGGGAAAAAGTAGCTTTAGATGGCTAGGGAAATTATTTAAAGTAGCTCATACTAGCGTATATAAGTGGATAATACTGTATGCTAAAAAGATACCAAGACCAACAGTGCCGGAAGAATTGAGAGAAGTTGAAATAGATGAGATGTGGCATTTTGTAGATTCAAAAAAAACAAATTATGGATATGGAAAGCCTATAGTAGGGAGCTCAAGAGAGTTGTTGCCTGGGTGGTTGGTAAGCGTAACGTTACAACCTTTAGAAAATTGTGGAAAATCATAAGTAGAGATAATTGCAGTTATTACACAGACGATTGGTCTGTTTATTCAGAGGTTATACCTCGCCATCAACATGTTGTTGGCAAACAACATACACTCTCAATTGAGTCCAATAACTCAAACACAAGGCACAGAATTGCAAGAATGACCAGAAAAACAAAGGTAGTTTCAAAATCTGAAGAAGTTGTCGATCTTACGATTAAGCTCTGGCTACATTTTGAGGATAACAATAATTTCCTAAGTGAGCAGGGCAATTTTATATCTATCTTTGGCTAACACTCTGAAAGTTATTATCACAAAAGGCTCAGAAGCTGATTGCAAGCAGGCTGTTAATCTTATTGAAGAGATGAAAGCTGAGTACTTACTAGCCGACAGAGGGTACGATGTTAATTACATAATTGACCATGCCCAAGAATTGGGCATGAGAGTTGTTATTCCTCCTAAAAAGAACAGAATCACCCAGAGAAAATACGATAAAGATTTATACAAAATAAGGCATATTGTAGAAAACACCTTTCTTCATCTTAAAAGATGGAGGGGAATTGCAACCAGATATGCTAAAAATTCAGCTTCTTTCCTTGCCGCAATTCAGATTAGATGTTTATCTCTTTGGCTTAAAATCTCATGACGACATTATCTAAGTGAGCAGGGCAATTTTATATCTATCTTTGGCTAACACTCTGAAGAAAATTATACTTCGCTAACTTCAAAAATTTGTGTCGCCATATTTTTGACTTCGCATTTTGTCATGTATTTTGCACGATTATTATTCTTATCGCTAAACTTCTCGCTCTTTTTAAAATTAACTCTAGACTTCGATTTCTATGAGTAGATTGCCACTCATCACTGTTTCCCCTTCTTTTATATTGATGCTTTTTACAACACCCTCTACTGGGCTTATTAAAATGTTTTCCATTTTCATAGCTTCCAACACCACTAGCGATTGAGATTTGGTAACTTTTTCTCCAATAGACACTTTGATCTCTTTTATCAACCCAGTGATACTGGCTACCAAGTTGTTTTGTTGAACGTTCACCTTTGTTTTTTTCATGAACTTATATAATTCAGCGATTCTTGGCGAAAGCAACCTAGTTGTTATCGTGGAGCCCATGAACTGGATGTCGTAAGCATCTCTTACCCTTTCAACCTGCAAGCTATACTGTTTTTCGTTGATTGCGCATTGGAAAAGCCTCCTTCCAGCCTCCCAGTTGCTGCTGATATAAAACTTCCTATTCTCAAATGTGATTTTATAGCCATTGTCGAGAGTTCTAACAGTAACTGGGTAACTAACTTCATCCAATTTTGCTACCCATCTTGTTCCAATAGCTCTTGACATTCCTCTGTGTTGGCCAGTAACATTCGCCATTCTCTTTATATTCTTTAAAAAAATGAATATTGTGGCACATAAAATTACAGAACTTTTCTCGTTGTTTAACTCAGCCCCAGAAAATCCTTCTTTATACTCTTCTTCAATAAAGTTGGTTGAAATATTACCTTCGGCAAATTTATCGTTACTTAGGATGGCTTGCAAAAAGCTTATGTTATGCGATACCCCACGTATTATATATTCTCCTAAAGCATTCTTCATCAACTCAATAGTCTTCCCTCTGCTTTGTGAATGAGTGCATAATTTTGCTATCATCGCATCGTAAAACATGCTGACTTCACCTCCTTCGTATATACCGGAGTCCAACCGTATATCTGCCCCACTTTTTGGCTCTTTGTAGCCGATAATCCTTCCAGTAGACGGCAGGAATCCACAAGTTGCGTCTTCTGCATAAATGCGCGACTCCATAGCCCAACCGTTTAGTACTATGTCTTTTTGTTTGAAGGGCAATTTACCACCCTCTGCTATACGAATCATCTGCTCAACTATATCAATCCCAGTAATTAGCTCAGTTACAGCATGTTCAACTTGCAACCTTGTGTTCATTTCCAGAAAATAAAACTTACCGTCTTGATCCACTATGTATTCCATTGTTCCCGCAGAAAAATACTTTACCTTTTTAGCAAGCGCAATAGACTGTGCATACATTTTTTTTCTGATGCTTGGCGTTATGAAAGGACTTGGTGCTTCTTCAATCACCTTTTGGTTATGCCTTTGTATGGAACATTCTCTTTCTCCTAAACATACGTAATTACCATGTTTATCGGCGATAACTTGTATTTCAATATGTCTTGGTTTGATAATTAATTTTTCGATAAAAGTCCTGGGGTCGGAAAAATTATTTTGTGCTTCGTTTTTGGTTGAGCGATACGCTTGCTGCATTTCTTCATCACCTCGCACAACTCTCATCCCCTTTCCTCCGCCACCTGCAGCGGCCTTCAGCATTATTGGATAGCCTATACTTTTTGCAATTTTGATGGCATGTTTTTCTGCTGTTATCGCTCCTATATAACCAGGTATAACATTTACTCCGGCAGATTGAGCAATTTTTTTCGCCTCTATTTTATCCCCCATTTTTTTTATCGCACTTGCGGATGGACCAATAAAATTTATCCCAGATTTATCCATGAGCTGTGCGAATTCATAGTTCTCAGATAAAAACCCATACCCTGGGTGAACTGCGTCAGCTCCTGATATTTTAATTGCGTTTAAAATGGCATTAACGTTTAAGTAACTTTGAGTAGCAGGTGATGAGCCAATATAAACAGCTTCATCCGCATGTTTTATGTGAAGAGAGTTATTGTCAGCATCTGAGTATACTGCAACTGTTTTGATCCCCATTTTCTTCGCAGTTTTGATAATTCTGCAAGCTATTTCACTACGGTTGGCAATGAGGATCTTTCTTATTTTATTCACTAGATAATCTATATAGGTTTCAAGTTCACTGGCGAGAAAATATCATAATTGAAATGAAAAATCAATTTTATGCATCAATATTTCAAAACTATTAGATAAATAATAGTACTTCACTAACTTTAAGAATTGGCATTGTCATATTTCTGGTTTCGCATTTTGCAACGTACTTCTTTTTACGCTTCTGATCTTAATTTGACTTAAGGTACAAAACGGCGTAGCACACCTTTTTACATATCTTCATAAAGGATATGATTGCTAAGGACGTCGTTAACCTTGCTGCCAACTCCATTTTCATTAAGTTCATTAGATAATGTCGTCATGAGATTTTAAGCCAAAGAGATAAACATCTAATCTGAATTGCGGCAAGGAAAGAAGCTGAATTTTTAGCATATCTGGTTGCAATTCCCCTCCATCTTTTAAGATGAAGAAAGGTGTTTTCTACAATATGCCTTATTTTATATAAATCTTTATTGTATTTTCTCTGGGTGATTCTGTTCTTTTTAGGAGGAATAACAACTCTCATGCCCAATTCTTGGGCATGGTCAATTATGTAATTAACATCGTACCCTCTGTCGGCTAGTAAGTACTCAGCTTTCATCTCTTCAATAAGATTAACAGCCTGCTTGCAATCAGCTTCTGAGCCTTTTGTGATAATAACTTTGAGTGGCATACCATGTGAATCCAAGGCAAGGTGAATCTTTGTATTGAGCCCCCTTTTGTACGACTCATATCTTGATTGCCGCCTTTTGCACCTGAAGCATGTGGATGCACTTTACTATGACTTGCGTCTATCATTAACCATTCCATATCAGGTTCTTTCACAAATATCTCCAATAAAGCCTCCCATATCCTTTTGTCTCTCCATCTGCAAAATCTTTTATGTGTATTTTTCCATCCTCCATATTCTGAAGGCAAATCTCTCCAGGGAGAACCTGTTCTTAATATCCAAAATACTGCGTTAATGAATCTTCTGTTATTATGTGCCAAACCTCCCCACGTACCCTCCCTTCCTGGCAAATGATCCTTTATCAAATCCCACATATTATCTGTTATATCATGCCTATGTAGCCCTAAATCCATTTTTACTCCTGATTTATCTTTTCTTTCATATTATACCACAAATCTCATGACGACATTATCTAACGAATTTTGAAAAAATATCTGCAATTTGTTCATTGCCAACATTAAGATCAAGCTTATGAAAGATGTATTCGGCATGAAAGACACCGTAGAACTTCTCTAAAGCACCTTTAATGATTTTTATGTTATCAGCTTGTCCAGATGTGTCGTTCTCATGAGAAAGCCCAGTGACATTATCAATTCCAGTATATCCATTGTAAAGATCAACAAGGGCTGGAACATACTTGTTTATGTGCGCCGGGCATGAGGTAAGAGCAAAGGGTTCAAGTCCCTTATGGGCTGAGATAGAGCGGTCCATTAGCTGAGGCAAGGTTAACTTCGTGAGGAGTTGGCTGAAGGAAGCTGACGGCAAAGTAAGGCTGAAACGAACAGAAACTTGGTAGTAGGCCGTTATAACTGGGCAACCTAGCATTAACTGGAATAGCCCGCCTCTATGCGGAAGTGTATAGCGGTAAACCAAGTTCAGCCTTATGGAGGTCTTGCATCTTACCCCGGGAGGCCTTTTATCTAGCTTGAGTATAAGCTACTTTGCTAGCAATAGTAGAGGACAGGATAAAAGGAGTCAGCAGAAGGCATAGTACTTAAGAGAATCGGTACCTCTCTTGAGGAAGGCCTGAATTAGATTTGTTAGGTACTGGAATTTTAATTTTGGAGTTATATGGTAGCAAAAGATAGCAATACCATCCACGGATCAAATAGTGAAGGCAGTACTGGAGCTGTTGATCATGAGGCGCATAGAGTAACTTCAGCAATTAGAATACCCCAGGACCTTGCAAAAGATGTAATTGGGGATGTAGTTAAAACTGCAAATCTCAAAAGTGCCTTTAAAGCAGTAAAACGCAATAAAGGTGCACCTGGTATCGATAAAAGAACTATCAATGAAGTACAAGAGTCCTTAGATGAGATTATCCAAGAGCTCCAATCTTCAGTTATCAACGGTAAATATACTCCTTCCTGTGTTAGAGGAGTACAAATACCCAAGCCTAATGGTAAAACCCGTTTGCTTGGCATACCTACAGTAATTGATAGAATGGTGCAGCAAGCTATAGTTCAAGTTTTATCACCTTTGTTTGATCCACACTTTTCGGACAATAGCTATGGATTTAGACCTAAGCGTTCTGCGCAAGGCGCTATGTCCAAAGCTAAAGAATTTGTAAAGTCTGGTAAATCATGGGTGGTGGATATGGACATAGAAGCTTTCTTTGATAACGTCAATCATGACATTTTAATGTCTCTAATTGCACGCTCTATCTCTGATAAGAAGCTCTTAAAGCTGATTAGATCGTTCTTAAACGCAGGCATGATGCAAAATGGCTTAATGAGCAAGAGAGACCTAGGGACCCCACAGGGTGGACCGCTCTCCCCTCTTCTAAGCAATATCTTGCTTCATGAACTTGATAGAGAGCTTCATTTACGTAAGCACTCTTTCGTCAGATACGCTGATGATTGTAACATTTATGTTACTTCTAAGAATGCTGCACAGAGAGTACTTACATCTATAACGAAGTTTCTTAACAGTAAGCTCAAACTTAAAGTTAATCTTACTAAAAGTGCTACTAGCTCTGTTCAAGACCGTAAATTCCTTGGATTTACATTGTTAACAGATGGCTCTGCTATTATTGCTAGAGAATCTATATCTCTCTTCAAAGATAAGGTTCGCCTTATCACCAAAAGAAGTAGAGGTGTTAAATTTGATACAATAATCAGAGAGTTAAATCAAGCTACGAGAGGCTGGTTTCACTATTTTAAGTGTTCCGACTTTCCAAAGCCTCTGTGGCATCTGGACGGTTGGATTAGAAGGCGTCTTCGTTCTTACAGGATAAAACAGCGTAAAAGAAAATTCTCGATCAAAACTTTTCTAACTGCTCATGGTGTATCTCAGCGATCTAGCTGGTCACTTGCTTGCTCTAGAAAAGGTTGGTGGAGAAAATCTCTATCTCATGCTGCTCACCAGGCTCTCAATTTAAAGTATTTTGAGAGGAACAACCTATTTTCCATGTATACATCTTTTGTTAAACACAAATCTGAAACCGCCGTATGCGACATCGCTTGTACGGTGGTGTGAGAGGGAGATTCAGCAATGGATCTCTCTACTCGATTTCAAAATCTGAAGAAGTTGTCGATCTTACGATTAAGCTCTGGCTACATTTTGAGGATAACAATAATTTCCTAAGTGAGCAGGGCAATTTTATATCTATCTTTGGCTAACACTCTGCACTCTGAAAGAGATTTGGTTTTTTGACTACATCCAGACAATAAAAACATAAAGAACACAAGGACAAATGTCAGAACTTTTTTTTGCATATTTTTTTTAAAAAACATTTTTCTGGATTATATAAAACATAAAGAAAAAATAAAAGCACTTTATTATAGTGAAGTATGTTTTTAATTGGATATTGTTATTCTGTACGCTCCTTTATTCTCATCTCATTGCTTGGGACTGCAGTCCTTGGTTGAGGTTTGCTTTTTAAGTATAGTGTGTCCCTTTTATCTATTTTAATCGGCTAAATTCAGAGTTCTTTTCAATAATATTTGCGAATCTAAACATGTTGGCTTCATCATAATGTTTATTGATCAACTGTAGTCCAAGCGGTAGTTGATTTTTTGAAGAGCCAACGGGAATGGATATGCATGGCAGGCCAGCTAAACTTGCTGGTATTGTAAACAGATCATTATAGTACATATCAATCGGGTTAGATTTTTCATGGATACCAAAAGCCGGGTTGGCAGAGATTGGGGTCAATATCGCATCAACTTTGGAAAAAGCTTGGAGGAAATCATTTGCTATCAATCTTCGTACTTTTTGTGCCTTTTGATAATACGCAGCAAAATTATCCGAAGACAGAACGTAGGTACCAGAAATAATCCTTCTTTTCACCTCTTTGCCAAAGTATTGACTCCGCGTTCTTTCTATCATTTCTTGGAAATTATCACCACCTTCTTCAGCTCTCAACCCATACCTCACACCATCGTAACGGGCTAAATTTGAAGAGGCTTCAGCAGGGTTTATTATATAATATGTTGGAAGAGCGTAATCTGTATGTGGTAAAGATATGCTTATCACATAAGCCCCAGCTTCTAAAAACCATTCTTTAGCCTTTTCCCAATATTTTGTTATACAAGGATTAATCCCATCTTTCTCATATTCCTTAGGGATTCCAATCTTCATACCTTTCACATCCTTTCCTATATGACTTAGGATGTCTGGGGAGGGTAAATTTTTTGAAGTTGAGTCTTTTGCATCAAAGCCACAAATAGCTTCAAGCAATAAGGCAGCATCAGATATATCATTGGCAAAGACTCCAGCTTGGTCCAAAGAACTTGCTAACGCTATAATACCATATCTTGAACATCTACCATATGTTGGCTTAACACCGACTGTCCCCGTAAAAGCTGCTGGCAATCTGACTGATCCTCCTGTGTCACTTCCTATGGCACCCAAACACATTTTTGCTGCGACTGCCGCAGCCGAGCCTCCGGAAGAACCACCTGCAACAAAATCCTCTTCTGAATCTAGTGCTTTATAGGGATTGATTACGCTGCCAAAATAACTATTTGTATTAGAAGAGCCCATGGCGAATTCGTCCATATTTGTCTTCCCTATCATGACCCCACCTTCTTTGAATAATCTGTCGGTAACGGTTGATTCATAAGTTGGTATAAAGTTCTCAAGCATTTTGGAGCAAGCTGTAGTTAGAACACCTTTTGTACAATAGTTATCCTTAACACCTATAGGCATGCACTCAATTTTCCCCATTAAACCAGCATTGATTCTTTCTTGAGATGCAGCGGCTTGTTTCTTGGCATACTCCTCAGTAATTTCACGGTATGCATTGTATTTACTATTGCACCGGTTAGCAGATTCCAAAAAAACATTTGTCAATTCAATTGTAGATAATTTTTTGTTAGCTAATAATTCTTTTAATTTGCGGTATGACAAACCCAAAAGCTCATGCATTTTGCGTACAGATAAATTTTTTCTTATTATATATGTGGCGAAAGTTTATCGATTTGTCGAGTTTTTTCTTCTAATTTTGTCGAAAAATAGTAATTAAAGAGGAATACTCATGCATAATAGAAAGAAAAAGTGGAAAAGAAGAAGAGAGCATGCTAGTAAAGACTTCCGTTTGGCATGTCATATGATAATAAGCCTGAGTTATTACCACCACTATACTCCAAACATAATACCTCTCGCACTTCCGAAGTATTTTGAGGCCAATTTTCCAAGTTATCGGAGTATACCTCTAGTAAATCAAGGGTTGGCGAATTTATAGACGACAGAGAACTTGGAAAAGAGCGAGGAATACGAGTGATGAGCATGAGGAGCGTACAAAAGTACGTGACGAAATACGAAGTCCGAAGCATGACGACGCCAATTTTTCAAGTTATCGGAGTACACTACATGATATCTAAAATAAACCTGGCTTCTTCACTCATCATGGATTTATCCCAATGTGGCTCCCACACCATATGAACATCAATCGATTTGAGTCCAATGATTACTTGCCTTATTTTTTGCTCGACTTCTTTGGGTAATATGCCAGCAACTGGGCAAGTTGGTGAGGTTAAAGTCATCTCTATGATAACTTTTTCATCCTTGACGTCCACAGAATAAATCAACCCTAAATCCCAAATATTAACTGGAATTTCTGGATCATATATTAATTTTAACACAGCAATTATTTGATCTTTTGTGCTTTTTATCTCTCTTATTATGTTGACTTGTTCTGCAGTGAGTTTTTTAAAGGGAGAGTTATCTGCGCTTACTTGTTGTATAAAATCTTTTAATTCCATCGCTTTTATTTATGTAAACATCTTATCAACTGTTTTTAATCCCATAATCAGCCTATCGGCATCATCCATATTGTTATATATACCTAATGAAATTCTTGCAGTTCCAGACACACCTAAAAAAGTCATCAATGGCTCTGCACAGTGATGCCCAGTCCTAATTGCAACCCCGCATTGGTCTAATACATCACCTATATCTGAATGGTGTGCACTTAGATGAACAACTGATATTATAGTGCTTTGGTCGCAATTACCTAATATTTTATAGTTTCCAAGTTCTGCAATTTTTGTTCTGATGTATTGAGCAAGCGTTACTTCTTCGTTCCAAAGGGCGGTTAAATCTATTGACTCTAAGTAGTCCAACACTGCTTTAAATGCGATTACCTCAGCGATTGCTGGGGTGCCTGCCTCGAATTTATTTGGGGGTTCTAAAAAAGTGCTCCGCTCAAATGCTACATGTTTGATCATGGAGCCACCTGTTTGATAAGGAGGAATTTTCTTAAGTAAGTCACTTTTACCATAGAGTATTCCAACGCCGTTTGGGCCATATAGCTTATGCGCCGAAAACACTAAAAAATCACAATCAAGATCAGCAACATCCACCTTCATATGCGCAATGGACTGACAGGCGTCAACAAGGACCCTTGCCCCCACTTTTTTTGCTAGTTGCACAATCTTTTTTATATCAACCACTGAACCAAGCACGTTTGACATCTGTGTAATTGCGATCAGTTTTGTTTTACTGGAAAGCAAATCATCTAATGCATTGAATAGTACTTCTCCGTCTTTTGTGATTGGAATGATCTTTAGCACGGCTTTCTTCTTTTGGCATACCTGCTGCCAAGGCACAATGTTGGCATGGTGCTCCATTGCGGATATCAAAATCTCATCGTTCTCATCAATAAATTCATTGCCGAAAGAGTGGGCGGCTAAATTAATTGCCTCCGTAGCATTTTTTGTAAAAATTATGGTTTTTGCGGAGTCTGCGTTGATAAATTTTGCAACACTTTTTCTGGTTTCTTCAAAATCTTCAGTTGCTCTGGCACTCAAACCATAAATCCCCCTATGAATATTGGCATATCCATGTGAGTAAAAATGATTAAGTGCATCAATCATTTGCTTGGGTTTTTGTGCGCTTGCTGCTGAATCAAAAAAAACTAATCCATCATTTTGGTTGAAAATGGGGAAATCTTTACGTACTGTACTCATAATTCAATTCTTTACGTCCAGATAGGTGTTCACTATAATTCTTAAAACACATAAAGCATACAGTATATATATCAGGCAATCAAACATTGTCAAAGAGTCATTTTTTTACTAGTATGTGTGCAAAACTTGATTATTCATAAACATAAAACATTATGCAACAGAAAAAAATAGATGAACAAATCAATAAAAAGATACAAGAAATAAGCTTAGGTGGTGGCCAAGACAAGGTGGATAGGCAGCATGGATTGGGCAAATTAACTGCCAGAGAGAGAATAGAAATATTAATGGACCCAGACTCTTTTGAAGAAATGGATGCATTCGTTGAACACAGATGTCAGAATTTTGGAATGCAAAAAAAGGTTTTTCCTGGCGACGGTCTGATAGTTGGGCATGGAACCATTAATGGGAGGCTGGTCTTTGTATATAGTCAAGATTTCACAATTATTGGTGGTTCTTTAGGAGAGATGCATGCACAAAAAATTAATAAAGTACAGGACTTGGCATTAAAATTAAAGGCGCCCATTATAGGTATTAACGACTCAGGAGGGGCGAGAATTCAGGAGGGTGTTGACTCTCTTAAGGGGTATGGTGAGATTTTTCAAAGAAATGTAGATGCATCAGGAGTGATCCCACAAATCACCGTGATTATGGGACCATGCGCTGGAGGCGCTGTTTATTCTCCGGCATTAACAGATTTTATCTTTATGGTTGACCAAACATCATATATGTATTTGACGGGTCCAGATGTTGTAAAAACTGCTACGCATGAAGACGTTACTCATGAACAACTTGGAGGAGCTCAAACCCACATGACCAAAAGTGGAGTCAGTGACTATGTTGCAGAAAATGACATAGAATGCTTACAAATGGTAAGAAAGCTTTTTGATTTTCTTCCATCTTCTAATGTTGCTGGGTTACCAATTTATAAAACACACGACCCGGCTGATAGAATAGAAATGTCATTAGAAACTCTTGTGCCAGAAGACAAGGCAAAGCCGTACGATATGAAGCAGCTAATTGAGAAGGTGGTAGATGAAGGCGACTTTTTTGAAATAAAAGAAGGGTTTGCAAAAAACATAATTGTTGGATTTGCAAGATTTGAAGGGCGTCCGGTCGGTGTTGTTGCTAACCAACCACTGAATATCGCAGGATGTTTGGATATAGATTCGTCAGTCAAGGCTGCGAGATTCATCAGGTTTTGTGATGCATTTGGCATTCCTATAGTGACATTTATTGATGTGCCTGGATTTTTACCTGGAACAGATCAAGAACATAAAGGAATCATAAAGCATGGTGCAAAATTACTATACGCATATGCTGAAGCTACTGTGCCAAAAATTAGTTTAATCGTAAGAAAAGCTTATGGTGGAGCTTATATTGTGATGAATTCTAAGCATCTGAGAGGAGATGTAAATCTATCATGGTCCAATACCGAAATTGCTGTAATGGGTGCCAAAGGTGCGGCACAAATCCTGTATAAGGGTCATGATGCATCTGCAGGTGGAAAAGATGAATGGATTGGTGAGTATGAGGAGAAGTTCGCCACACCTTTAGTTGCAGCCTCTAGGGGATATTTAGATGACATTATCAAACCGCACAGAACAAGATGGAGAATATGTAAGTACCTTTCTATGCTCGAGAATAAAAAGATAGATAAGCCTTGGAAAAAACACGATAACCTTCCTTTATAACATAATTTGGTTCAAAGGTTTGCGATATGATGGAAGATGATGAGACAAGATATGGACACAGACAAAGACTAAATGAAAGGTTCCTCAAATCTCCAATAAGGACTGTGCCAGACTATGAAGTGTTGGAAATGTTGTTATTTTATGTGATCCCGATTAAGGATACCAAGTCCATAGCTAAAAACTTGTTGAGGAAATTTGGCAGTTTGATAGAAGTGTTGGATGCTGATCAGACGCAACTCATAGAAATTAAGGGTGTTGGGCAATCAGTTATTATTTATTTTAAGTTATTGAAAGATTTGTTCAGCCGTTTGCACATTCCAAGTGATTTAGAAAAAAAGTTCTACATATTGAATAACTGGGGGTCGGTAATCAACTACTGCAATTTGACCATGGGGTTTCAAAAAACAGAAAGTTTTAAAATACTGTACTTAAATGCAAAAAACATATTGATTCATGAAGAGGTGATTGATTACGGTACAGTTGACAGAATTGCGATTCATCCGAGGGAAATAGTCAAGAGCGCGTTAACAGTAGGAGCTTCTGCGTTAATTTTAGTGCATAACCACCCAAGCGGTGATGTTTCACCTTCTAAACAAGATATTGAACTTACTAACACAATAGCAACAGCATTAAGGTCCATAAATGTTACAATACATGACCATATAATAGTCTCGCGCAACGATTATTATTCTTTTAAAACCAATAACTTAATTAAAACCTGATGAAACTATTAGTTGGGCTGGGCAATCCTGGCGTTAAATATCAAGATAATAGACATAATATTGGTTTCAAAGCAATTGAGGCTATTGCAAATCGATATGGTAATCCTAACTTTCAAGATAAGTTTGATGGGCAGGTGGCTAAAATTCGAATAGAAAACAAACAAAAGACGATGCCTTTTAATGGGCAGGTGATATTGTTTATGCCCATGACTTATATGAATAACTCTGGCATTCCTCTGAGCAAAGTAGTGAATTTTTACAAAATTCTTATCAATGATATTTATGTAATACATGATGATCTGGACCTTGAAGTGGGGCGCATTAAGATCAAACAAGGAGGGGGTAACTCAGGCCATAACGGGCTGTTTTCAATCGATAGTTATGTTGGCAAAATGTATAACAAGGTGAGGGTTGGGATAGGACGTCCAGAAATTAAAGCCATGGTATCCAATTATGTTCTGAGCGACTTCACAAACCATGAGTCCGAAGAAATGCAGGTGGTACTGAATTTTATCGCCGATAAATTGCCGGAGTTGCTAAACGGAGAGTTTGTAAATTTAATGAACCTTTTCGCACTACACATGCATAAGTTATGAATCTAACTAGGAGTTGAGAGCATTCTTAATTTATCAGAGGCACACTTGAAGAACAATCTGGAGAAATTATAGTTAAACTCCGCTCCAAAAATAAAAATTATGCTACAAAAGTAAAAATACAATAAAGATATAATAACGCCAACTATACTCCCATATATTACATTCAATTGTGAGAAGGTTCTTAAATAATACTTAAACAAGTAAGTGAATGCAATCCAGGCCAAAATAACACATATGGTACCAGGGATGGTATGGGAGAATTTTTGTTTTTTATTTGGTAGAAAAAAGTATAGGAATGAGATGAAAAAGCAACCGTAAAAAATAATTACAGCATCTCGGAAAAACCTCGTCTCGTTTTCAAAGACAATGTAGCAAGAGGAGTTTTTTAAACCAACGTATGTGGCAAAGTCTGATATTAATGATGGGAAAACACCAAACACAAACATCACGGATATGCTCATAAAAATAATGAGCATAAATTCTATTATACTTATAAACCTTCTAAACAAGTAAGATGGCGGCTTTGCAACCCTGTTGGCCTTGTTTAATATGGTGCGTATGGCTTCGAATATGGAAGAGGCAGTCCAAATCGCGCTTACAATAGCGAATGTTAGTAAACTATTAGGAGGTGCGTTGGTGATCTCTTTGATTCTTGGCTTTAAAACGGCAACTAAATCGTCAATTGTATTATCGAGTATAAAATCAATTATATATTCAAATAAATTCGTTGGACCAAATAGCGTTACAATAGCCATAAGAAAAAATAAGAATGGAAATACTGCAAGCATCAATAAAAATGCAAGATATCCTGCGTGTTCCGCACCATCATGCTCTGCAGTGTCTGCAATTGATTTATATATGCAAAGACAAAATTTCTTATAGCACTTCATTTGCAATCCAACTTAAGTCCAAGTTGTTTTGAAGATAACATAGTTTTAATGCATTTAACATCAAATTGGCAACAGTCAGGGGACCAATTCCTCCCGGGACTGGTGTGATGTGTGAAGATTTGGTCTTTACATTCTCAAAATCAACATCACCAGTTAGCTTGTCATCATACCTATTGATCCCAACATCCACAACAAAACAACCTTCCTTGATCCAATCTGTTTTAACTAATAATGGTACTCCGACTGCGGCTATTAATATATCTGCAGTTTGGCATTCTTGCTTTAAATTCACGGTTTTTGAATGGGTGAGTGTGACAGTACAACTTTCTTTGATTAAAATTGATGCCATGGGTCTGCCTACAATGACAGAGCGTCCTATAATTACCGCTTTTTTACCAGATAAATCGTTCCCCAGATATTTTTTGAGGACATGTAATATCCCCTGAGGGGTGCAGGGCAATATATTGGTATTCCAATGGTTTAGCAGACCTGTATTATAGATACCAAAGCCATCTATGTCTTTTTTGTAATCTATAAGTTCGAATACAATATTTGGGTTCAACCCAGTGGGTAGTGGCAATTGTACAAGAATTCCTGTGACTTCTTTGTCCTGATTCAAGCCTTTTATCACCGTGGATAACTCTTGATTGCTAATTTCATGCCTCAGTCGTATAAGTTGAGCACCTATGCCAACACGTTCTGCAGCTTCTAGCTTTGCTCTAACATAGATTTCACTTGCGGTGTTGTTGCCAACTAATACCGTGGCAATGTTTGGTTGGATGTTTAAATTGGTTTTGAGTTCCAGTACTTTGCTTTCAACTTTTTGCAAAATTTCTTTCGCTATCGTTTTTCCGTCTATTATATACGGCATATTTTTATTTACCTCCTGGCAACCCTTTAGTTGTGGAATGCTCGAAGTGCAGAGGAACTTCAGGTCTAATGATTGTATATGCACTATGGCATGCCCTGGCCCCTTCTGCAAAGCCAGTTAATATTAATTTTAGCTTACCTGGATAGTTGCATATATCTCCCACAGCGAATACCCCAGTTAGATTGGTTTGCATAGTTGATGGGTCCACCTCTATGTATTTGTTCTTAATCGACAAACCCCAATTGTTGATGCATCCGATGTTCATTGACATGCCAAAAAATGCCAGTAAGTATTCAGATTTAAGCGAGATTAACTCGTTATCCAAGTTCTTTACTATAATAGAGCTAAGCCTGCCATTTGCACCTTCAAGGGTTTCTAGCTGGTATGGTGTGATGATTTCTATTTTCTTTAAATCACGTAATTCGTTCATTTCTGCAACGGTTTTTGGAGCTGCTCTAAAATCTGGTCTTCTGTGTATTATATAGACTTTTTTGGCTATACCTTTCGCCAACACAATTGCCCAATCCAATGCAGAATCTCCACCTCCTGCGATGGTAAC
Organism: Candidatus Bandiella woodruffii; assembly: GCF_034359465.1. Lineage (NCBI taxonomy): Bacteria > Pseudomonadati > Pseudomonadota > Alphaproteobacteria > Rickettsiales > Candidatus Midichloriaceae > Candidatus Bandiella > Candidatus Bandiella euplotis. The sequence continues at coordinate 580,584 of NZ_CP110820.1, forward strand.
AACTTTGTCTTTAAAAAGATCGGTGTTTGCCACATGATAAAACACAGTGGTGTTCTCGTATTGATCTATGTTTTTTAATGGTGGCTTTCTCACATCAAAGGAGCCACCTCCAGCAGCTATAATTATAACTTTTGCACGGATTGTATTCTTATGTGACGTTAACAACCAATGCTCAGCCTCTTTTTTGATATCTAAGCATTGTTCATCTAAAAAATATTGAGGATTGAATGGGGCAGCTTGCTTCTTTAAGTTATCAACCAGTTCTTGTGCGTTAATGTTATGGAATCCCGGAATATCATATATGGGTTTTTGTGGGTATAAAGCGCTACATTGCCCGCCAACAAAACCTAAAGTTTCAACCACGCACACCTTCAAACCAAGCATCCCTGCCTGAAAAACAGTGAATAAACCTACAGGTCCAGCTCCTATAATCGCAATATCGTATATGTTCAAAATGCAAGAAGTGATTTGATAAAGTTAGCTACGAATATCATGGTTAAAGCACTTTTTCAATTAATTAATTAATTATAGTTGCGGGAGAACGTGGCTATAAAAAACCACCCAACTTAGAGTTAAAAATATTTCCAAATATTTCTAAAAAGTATTTGACATGATGAGAAATATCAATATCACTCGCACTATAATTTGTGTGTGTGAAATAATTATGACTGATTTTAATGTTACCTCTATATCTGCTAATTCAACAACATATGTTAATCCCATCTTAGTTGATGATGTTGTTTTGCCTCCTAAAAAAGATGATTCTGTAGATACTGCAGAAGTAAGTAAGTTGTATAACCTACCTTTTGTTGAACGTTTTTTTAAAGCTAATCAAAGTTACAATGAGTTAGTGGCAAAAGTGTCCAGAGGTGAATCAATCGAGAAAAAAGAGTTGTCCGCAATTGCTGGAGATCAGAATTTTTTTGATCATCTATTGCTTAAAGCAGCCTTTGCTCATAATGCAAATCTAGGAAATCTGGATGTGTTTTTAAATGCTAAGCAAAATAACGGAGGTTTTGCGGTTTTTGCAAAATATGGATTGTATTTACTAAGGGAGCTTGTGGGTAATTTTTACTCTCACTTTGAGCATGACCATTCTGCAGTTGATGCTGTCGCTGTAAAGGCGTGTGGGGTGCCAAAATTAATATTCCCTTATTGGGAGTGTTGCCATAAGATAGATAAGATGCTAAAATGAATATAGCGAGCAACAAAGAAAATAGAAATATGAATACAGAGTGTAAAAAATGCAGTAGCAGTAAATACGTTAAGAATGGTAATATTAGGGGTATGCAAAGGTATAAATGCAAAGAGTGTGGATGTAATTTTACAAGCACTAAATTAAGAGGCTGTTCGCCAGAGATGAAGGCTCTGGCAGTGTTATTGTACAGCATGGGAAAAAGTAGCTTTAGATGGCTAGGGAAATTATTTAAAGTAGCTCATACTAGCGTATATAAGTGGATAATACTGTATGCTAAAAAGATACCAAGACCAACAGTGCCGGAAGAATTGAGAGAAGTTGAAATAGATGAGATGTGGCATTTTGTAGATTCAAAAAAAACAAATTATGGATATGGAAAGCCTATAGTAGGGAGCTCAAGAGAGTTGTTGCCTGGGTGGTTGGTAAGCGTAACGTTACAACCTTTAGAAAATTGTGGAAAATCATAAGTAGAGATAATTGCACTTATTACACAGACGATTGGTCTGTTTATTCAGAGGTTATACCTCGCCATCAACATGTTGTTGGCAAACAACATACACTCTCAATTGAGTCCAATAACTCAAACACAAGGCACAGAATTGCAAGAATGACCAGAAAAACAAAGGTAGTTTCAAAATCTGAAGAAGTTGTCGATCTTACGATTAAGCTCTGGGTACATTTTGAGGATAACAATAATTTCCTAAGTGAGCAGGGCAATTTTATATCTATCTTTGGCTAACACTCTGTGCGATTTAACCCTTAATCTTTTTGAAAAATTTAAAAATAAGATTTTCGATATAGTTTTGGTTAAAATGAATCGCCCCGAAGATTTCCCAAATGGATTTGATGTATGGTCTGAACCACTCAAATGGGTTGGTGATGTCAACCTATTATCTTCTAATAAACCGATACCGCTAGTTCTCTCTCCACAACCTTGTGTTTATCGTAGAGCCGCTATAGATGCTCTTGAAAAAGCTGGACGTTCTTGGCGTTTAGTTTTTTCAAGTACAAGTTATACAAGTAGTGTTGCTGCTGTAAAAGCTGGTATGGGTATTACAGTCATGCCAAGCACTATGATTTCAGATGAGCTTATGGAGATAGAATCAAAATACATGCCTAATCTTCCTGATACGCATGTTTCTTTACTAAAACAAAAAGCAGATAATAACATCATTAATACATTAGAAGGTTTTATACTAAAAAAATTACGACACCTCACAGCTAAATAATTCGCCCTGTTCATGCCAGAGGCTGGGGATGTTTTGCATGGGGTCTGCGAGTTTCATATTGTGTGGTTAATGCCCTAAAAAATCTCTTTTTCAAGTTATCGGAGTATACGTAACGAAATGCCAAATCCGAAGTATGACGACGCCAATTTTTCAAGTTATTGGAGTATATATGATATCCTATAGAAGCAAAAAGTGAATATTATTCAAGAGGAACCATCATGTTATAGCTTTTTATTGACCTCAGCAAAATTTAAAGAACGTATAAAGTCCCTAAGTTCTTGCCTTGCAGTTACAACAGAGGGGTTCATTTGGATTTTACTGTTGCTCTTTTTAGTATCAAGCAACGTCAAACCGTGCAAGAACAATTCTTTAAATATCACCCTATCACCAAAGCCCGGAGCTATAGAAAATCCAAGTCTTTTGCCAAGATGAGTGATGGCGGTTTCTACATTTCTTTTGTTAATAACATCTATGGAGGAAAGTCTATTTCTTACTACAATCCAATTTATTTCTTCTTTCTTTCTTAAAGCCCTATGTTTTTTTTGTTCCCAAACCATTGCGCTATATATTCCAGGAATGGCATTTGCATAATTTTTAGGGTCAACTTTACCCAACAAATCAACATCAACAAAGCTATCATTAATTGGTGTGATAATTGTATTAGCTAAGTAATGAGCATGTCTGTTTAAAATATTGTCATTGCCCGGAGTGTCAATAACGATAAAATCGTATTCGGTATTGATTTTTGTTATCAAATTTTCCAATTCCTCTATATCTTTCTGGGTATACTCAATGCTATTATTTATATTATAGTCCTCGGCTATTTTAAAGTGCGCGGATTGCAACAGTGTTAGTTTCTCATTTTCAATGGTTTTCTTCCTATTGTCTATATACCTAGTAAGAGAAGCCTGTCGTAAATCTATGTCCAGTGTTGCCACTTTGAAGCCTAAATCCAAAAGTGCCACTATCAAATGCATTGCGGTAGTGGTTTTGCCAGACCCCCCTTTTTCATTTCCAAATAAAACAATATGTGCCATTTTTATTGATTAATGTTTTTTAAACGTTGAGTCAGATAAAACTTATTCACCACAACTTCCTCTCCACTTTGCATATCTTTGAGGATAAAGTTTTGATTCTGTAGCTCATTTTCCCCGTATATAACGCAATATTTTACACCCAACTTATCCGCTCTTTGCATTTTCTTCTTTAGTGCCATACTGTAATCCAGTTGGAGGTTAAATCCGTCTTTTCGTAGCTCATGAGATAATTTAAGGCTGTAATCTTCAGCAGCTTCCCCTATTGGAACTAAGTATACCAAATCTTTTTCTGCTATTTTTTTATCGGTATATTTTAACAACTCCATAATTCTTTCTATCCCACCTGCAAAACCAGCAGCAGGAGTTGGCAAACCACCCATTTGAGAAATTAGCCCGTCATATCTGCCACCTGCAATAACAGTTCCTTGGCTTCCAAGATTGCTTGTCGTAAATTCAAAAACAAAATCAGAATAATAGTCAAGCCCTCTCACCAATCTGTTAGAATGCTCAAATGTTATGCTTGATGCATTAAGGTGTGATAAGATTTGTTCAAACCGAAGTTTTGAGTCGTTTGCTATAAAATCGTAAAGTACAGGGGCTCCTCGTATAATATCTTGCTCTTTTTCATCTTTTGTATCCAAGATCCGTAGCGGATTAGTATCGAGCCTTTGTTGGCTAATTTCTGACAAATCTTGTTTATATTTTAACAAGTATTCTCTTAATGCAGTTTTGTAACTGTTTCTACATTCAACAGTACCAAGGGTATTAACAATCAGTGTTGTGCTATTACTGAGTTCAAGGCTTTCTAATATATCGTGCGCTAGCATAATTAATTCCACATCAACATTTAAATGAGATGACCCTATATATTCAAAGTTTATTTGATGGAACTGTCTCAACCTGCACTTTTGAGGACGTTCATGCCTAAATAACGGCCCGTAACTAAACAAACGTAAGGGTAATGACTGAAGCATTCCATTAGAGATGACGGCCCTAACAACCGCTGCAGTAAATTCAGGTCTTAGGGTGATGCTGCTCTTATCCCTATCTAAGAAAGTGTACGTCTCCTTGTTTACTATGTCAGACATCTCTCCTAAAGTACGATGGAACACCTCGCTATCTTCCATGATGGGAGTGGATATTTCTTTAAAAGAGTATATAACCGCAAACTTTTGTGCTAAAGAGGTAATGAAACGGAATAATTCCACATCCTGCCCGTATAAGTCTGCAGTTCCTCTAATTCTTTGTAACTTCATACCCCCAAATCTTACGGCTCTTTAAATGCTTTATGGAAACTATCTTTTATAGGAGAGTATAAATACTCAGCAAAGCTCCTAACCCCTTTCACTATAAACACTGTGACTGGCATCCCTGGTAGCAATTTTATTTGAGTGTTAACTTTATCAAGTTCCTCAGGAGACACCTCAATTCTTGCTTTATAATAACCAACCGGCATAAACCTTGGCTGTCCAGGCATCATCCCCACTTCCTTATCAAACTTATCTGCCGACACATATATCACCTTGCCCTCAATTCTCGGCACCAACCTTGCTTTATATGCGTTTAACTGTATTCTTGCTATACTTCCTACTTGAATACTCTCAACTTCATGAGCTGGAATGTATGCTTCAATGACCAAAGTATCGTCCTGTGGGATGATTTCCAATAGCATCTGGGTTTGTTGGATTGCAGCCCCAACGGTGTGTACCTGCAAATTTGTCACTACACCTGCGTATGGTGCGTTAACAACGCTTCTTTCGTGTGTGTCTTTTGTTTGCAAATACCGTGCTTCCATCTGAATCAATTCACCATGATTCCTCTTGTATTCTTCAGATAACCTGACGTTTTGATCATCCATAAACTGTGCTTCCTTCGCACTTGCCTCAGCAATTTTATGTTCCAGACTTGCAAGCCTTCCTCTCTGTTCTTGTAGCTGCATTTTTGTATGCGAGAACCTTTCTGATGTTTCCAGCTGCTTTTCATACAGTTCTTTTTTCTTAGCATATTCTTTCTCTAGCGTTCTTATATTTTCCTGCGTAGATTTTATTTCAGATTGGATTTGATTCAGTTGTGCTGTGCTACTCTTGATTTGATTTTCTATAAAGGCTTTGTAAGAGTTATAAGCATTTTTCTGCGCATTTATAAGAGTAGCAACTTTTTGATCTGATTGGTCTATGTATTTACTGTCAAAACTAAATTCCACTTCTGGTGCCTGCTCCAGACTTGAGTCATGAGATTGATTTTTATTCTGGTAGTGCGAAATAAGATTTAAAGAACCTACCAGCCTTTTATCAACTATTATAGCATGCCTTAATTGCCACAACACCTGCTCTAAATCAGCCTTGCTTCTAAATTGGTTGAATACTATCAGTGGCTGCCCCTTTTTAACTTGGTCCCCATCTTTTACTAATATTTGATCTACAATCCCCCCCTCAAGGTGCTGAATCTTTTTTCTATTCTCACTAAGTATAATAAACCCCTCAGCAATCGAAGCACTATCAAGAGGAGCAAGCCCACTCCAAACTCCGAAAAACCCTAAAGCTACTGCAACAGATATCAGACCAAATTTAATAGGGCGTGAAATCTGCTTAGATATATCTTTTTCATTCTCTTCGATATAGTTGGATTTTTCTAAGGTTATACCAAACAAAAAATCTTTTGCTTCGGTCAAAAACTTCTTGAACTCCTGAATGTCTATGATTTTATAGTTCTTATATTTTTCTAATAAGTTTTCTTCAAAATCAATAGGTTTTGCTTGTTTTGTATTTTCTATAAAATCGTTGTTTGCATCACCAACAGGCTTTTTTTTATCTGCCTTTTTATTCTCTGCAATCACTTCGATAGCATCTTTGTTGATCACTCTGGCATCGTTGTTTTGATTTTCTGTCATATATTTACTCTTTTTTAATTTATAGCTAAGTACTTCATATGTTAAGAGGCTGAGCTTTTTTTAATGCATCCATCACTTCCTTCTTAGGACCAAAAGACGCAACCATACCATCTTTCATCACCAATACTTTATCAACAATGCTTAGTACTGATGTTTTGTGAGATATAATAATTGTTGTAATTTCCTTTTCTTTTGCAACAGCAAGGGCTGTCATAAGTGCTTCTTCTCCTTGCGTATCCAAACTTGAATTAGGTTCGTCCAAAACTATGAACTTAGGGTCACCATAAAATGTCCTTGCAAGTCCGACTCTTTGTTTTTGTCCTCCAGATAACATGGAACCATCAATCCCTATATTGCTATCATATCCTAGAGGAAGCTGTAAAATCATATCATGCACCCCACTAAGCTGCGCTGCTATTACAACATCTTCAGCATTGGGTGATAATTCCATCCTAGCTATATTTTCTTTTACAGTTCCTGAAAAGAGCTCAACATCCTGTGGTAAATACCCTATATGTGGACCTAACTCTTCTTTTTTCCAGTCTGTTAAGCTTGCACCATCTATTCTGACTGCACCTATGCTGGGATTAAATATCCCAACCAGCAGTTTGGCCAAAGTTGTTTTTCCTGAACCACTTGGACCGATAATCGCTAATACTTCTCCTTTATTCAAAGAAAAGTTCACGCCTTTTAGTATATGTTTTGCTGCACCTTGAGGAGCAAAATACATATTTTCCACCTCAATCCTGCCCTCAGGTTCTGGTAGTGACATCCTTGTACTTTCATCACTATACCTACCGAATGATTTTTCAAGTCGTTCATAGGCTTTGCGACAAGTCACAAAACCTTTCCAAGATGTTATTGCAGCTTCAAATGGCGCTAGTGCTCTACCAACCAGAGAAGAACTAGCGATAATAGTACCAGATGTAATTTGTCCTTGGATTACCAGATATGCCCCAAGAGCTGTTACTGATATTTGTATCACCAACCTAAAGAACTTGGTTATTTCCATAAAGGTAGCTTGCCTTTTTGTCACCAAATTTTGCGTTTTTTGCACTTCTTGGTTCATTACTTGCCATGAGGCAATAACATTCTTCCTCATACCCATAACTTCAATAACCTCGGCATTCCTTGTTGCTTGGTCAACGTGTCGCATACTTTTGATGAAATTTTCATTATTCATTTCCATCATGGGTTTTGTCGCTCTATCTGCTATCAACCCAAAAACAACTAATACAGCACCAGCTATAACTGCTAAGAAGCCAATAGCTGTGTGTAAAATAAATAGTACGATAATGAAAATAATTGCCCACGGCATGTCCATAATGGAAATTAAACCGGGGCTGGTTAAAAACGTTTTTATTGTTTGTAAATCTCTTAACTGCTGGCTATTAGCCATAGCTTTTGATTCTAATGAAAGCCTGATGGAATTTGAAAATACTTTTTCTGAGAGCCTATCCTCCAACCAGCTCCCCATTTTATTCATTGCGAATGACCTTGCAGCTTGGATTAAACCAAGCAACGCCAGTGCTAAAACAATCACCAAAGTTAACATTAAAAGTGTGTCGGTATTCTGACTGGAAAGAACCCTATCCAATACTTGCATTGAATAAAGTGGCGTCGAGAGCATTAATAAATTTATTAAGCACCCAAAAATAAGCACAAATTTGACCATGACTTTGCATGAAAGTAAAGCATCTTTCAGCCGACTATTTTGAGTTTGTATGTTGCCCAGTTGTTTCATATTAAATATATCTTTTTGAGTGTTATTTTCAAATATAGTTCAAAAAATTGCTTATACAAGTTTTTAGATGGATGAAAATCTTTCACATACACAATCAAAGACATTTACTCCTTGATTTTTTCAGTTGTTACTATGCCATCTGAATTTTTTACGATCTTTTCAATTTTTAATTTAGCACTATTTAACCTGCTTTCGCAATGTTCTTGAAGAATTATGCCTTCCTCATATAGTTCTATCGCACTTTCCAACGCAACATTTCCGTTTTCCAAATTTTTAATTATTTCTTCCAATCTTTTCATTGCATCTTCAAAACTTAGTTTCCCCACATTTTTAGTCATGACTTGAATAGTTATACATTTAGTTATAGTATCGTAACATGATAAACTGATTTTGATGTTTAGAAAAGTTAAAATGACAGTGAAAATATATGAAAATTACAAATTGCCTACTCAATCTGCCAATATCTGCAGTAACATCTGGGTAATTGAGTTTATACCACAGGAAGTTCGGTTTCAAGAGCAAGTCATGGGATGGACAGGCGCCACAGATATGTCAACAACTCAGGTAAAACTACGTTTCCAAAGCAAAGAAGCGGCGATTAAATTCGCTTGTGATCGCAAGCTTGAGTATCGCGTGCAGGAAAAAAAGAAAAAGGAATGTGTTGTTCAGTCGTACACAGATAACTATAAAACATAATTACCTTTGGTAAACTAAGAGAGTCACTTAAAGCGGTAGATAACCTCAAAAAGAGCTAGGCCTATGAGCGATAAGTATGAGGAGGGCACTTCTTTGTACACTCCTCATACTCTAAATATATAGATTAGTTTTTCGGTGGGTATAGGTTATCGTCTTGCGAGTTTTTTCTACTTTGTATTACTTTATCTACAAATTTATAGTTGATATCTATTTCTGATTGTTTGACCTTTGTCTCATGTATATCATTGTTGGCATAAATATTAGCATGTTCTTCCCTTATTTTTTTGACATCGCTGTTTTTGACTTTAGAATTACCAGTGGAGTTGAGCAGGTTCTCTACAGTAAGTGGACCACATTCATGCACGTTATTTTGCTTTATTGCAGTGTTTGAGATTTTATAGGTTATGTTATCGGCTTCAGAGTGTTAGCCAAAGATAGATATAAAATTGCCCTGCTCACTTAGGAAATTATTGTTATCCTCAAAATGTACCCAGAGCTTAATCGTAAGATCGACAACTTCTTCAGATTTTGAAACTACCTTTGTTTTTCTGGTCATTCTTGCAATTCTGTGCCTTGTGTTTGAGTTATTGGACTCAATTGAGAGTGTATGTTGTTTGCCAACAACATGTTGATGGCGAGGTATAACCTCTGAATAAACAGACCAATCGTCTGTGTAATAACTGCAATTATCTCTACTTATGATTTTCCACAATTTTCTAAAGGTTGTAACGTTACGCTTACCAACCACCCAGGCAACAACTCTCTTGAGCTCCCTACTATAGGCTTTCCATATCCATAATTTGTTTTTTTGAATCTACAAAATGCCACATCTCATCTATTTCAACTTCTCTCAATTCTTCCGGCACTATTGGTCTTGGTATCTTTTTAGCATACAGTATTATCCACTTATATACGCTAGTATGAGCTACTTTAAATAATTTCCCTAGCCATCTAAAGCTACTTGGGAGTGTTGCCATAAGATAGATAAGATGCTAAAATGAATATAGCGAGCAACAAAGAAAATAGAAATATGAATACAGAGTGTAAAAAATGCAGTAGCAGTAAATACGTTAAGAATGGTAATATTAGGGGTATGCAAAGGTATAAATGCAAAGAGTGTGGATGTAATTTTACAAACACTAAATTAAGAGGCTGTTCGCCAGAGATGAAGGCTCTGGCAGTGTTATTGTACAGCATGGGAAAAAGTAGCTTTAGATGGCTAGGGAAATTATTTAAAGTAGCTCATACTAGCGTATATAAGTGGATAATACTGTATGCTAAAAAGATACCAAGACCAACAGTGCCGGAAGAATTGAGAGAAGTTGAAATAGATGAGATGTGGCATTTTGTAGATTCAAAAAAACAAATTATGGATATGGAAAGCCTATAGTAGGGAGCTCAAGAGAGTTGTTGCCTGGGTGGTTGGTAAGCGTAACGTTACAACCTTTAGAAAATTGTGGAAAATCATAAGTAGAGATAATTGCACTTATTACACAGACGATTGGTCTGTTTATTCAGAGGTTATACCTCGCCATCAACATGTTGTTGGCAAACAACATACACTCTCAATTGAGTCCAATAACTCAAACACAAGGCACAGAATTGCAAGAATGACCAGAAAAACAAAGGTAGTTTCAAAATCTGAAGAAGTTGTCGATCTTACGATTAAGCTCTGGGTACATTTTGAGGATAACAATAATTTCCTAAGTGAGCAGGGCAATTTTATATCTATCTTTGGCTAACACTCTGCTTTGTTTTAGCATCTTATCTATCTTATGGCAACACTCCCTTAATTCAACCATAAATTTACTTCATTATTCAAAAATCATACGTAGCCCTGGTAAAAAACTTAGCTAACTTCAAAAATTGGGGGCGTCCTATTTTGGATTCGCATTTGTTGCGCGCTTTTATACGCCCCTCATACTTATCGCTCAATTCCATTTCAAATTCTTCTTTGAATATACCTTTCGTAAATAAAGAGTTGATGAAATTTATAGACGACAGAGAACTTGGAAAAGAGCGAGGAATACGACTGATGAGCATGAGGAGCGTACAAAAGTACGTGACGAAATGCGAAGTCCGAAGTATTTTGACGCCAATTTTTCAAGTTATCGGAGTATATAATTCTTGAAACTATTTCACGTAGGTGAGCTCCTCGTCTGTATAACTATATAGAGTTCCTTTTTCAATCAGGGTTCTTAATTGCTTCATCAGATTTTGGTAATATGCAATATTATGCCACGTCATAAGCACGGCCCCTAATATCTCATTACTTTTGATAAGATGGTTTAAATAAGCTTTGCTAAAGTTGTTGCATGTATAACAATTGCATAATTCATCAAGAGGTGAGCCATCTAGAATATATTTTTGATTTCTTATATTTATAACCCCGCCGCTTACAAATGCCTGGCCATTTCTTCCGGACCTGGTTGGAAGTACGCAATCAAACATATCAACCCCTCTTTTTACTGAAGCAATAATGTCGATTGGCTTACCAACCCCCATTAAATATCTTGGTTTATCAGACGTGATGTTTGGTATTGTAAAGTGCAGTACTTCCAGCATCTTCTCATGCCCCTCACCAACCGCAAGCCCACCTATCGCATATCCATCAAACCCGATTTCTTGAAGAGCTTCTGCACTGATCTTTCTTAAATCCTCAAATGTACTTCCCTGTATAATGCCAAATATCCCATAACCGTCTCTGTCATGAAAAGCTTTTTTTGACTCTTTCGCCCAGATAAGCGAAAGCCGCATGGATTTTTCTGCATATAAATGATCAATTGGGTAAGGAGTGCACTCATCAAATATCATCGTGATATTGCTGTTCAATTTATGCTGAATATCAATAGATTTTTCAGGAGTTAAAAAGTATTTTTGCCCGTCTAAGTGAGAATTGAACTCTACACCATCTGGGGTGATTTTTCTTAACGATGATAAGGACATCACCTGAAACCCACCGGAATCTGTTAGAATAGGCTTGTTCCAGTTCATAAATTTATGTAGTCCACCGAGGTTGGCAATAACGTCTTCACCTGGTCGTAACATCAGATGATAGGTATTACCGAGGATTATCTCCGCCCCAGTTGCAATCACAGACTCCGGCAGCATGGCCTTAACTGTGGCAGCTGTCCCAACGGGCATAAAAGCTGGGGTATTTATCTGGCCATGCGCTGTTGAGATCACCCCCCTTCTTGCTTTGCCGCATGAACTCTTAATCTCAAAAAAAATCGACATTTAAGTTTCTATTACTTTCCTTTTTCTATCCCTTCTTATTTTTTTAGGAGAAGTTGTTCTGATAACTCTAGGTTTTATAAACTGGTCAATTACATCGATTAATTTTTCTTTGTGTTTTGTGAAAAAATGATCAGCTCCTTCGATTAAAACGTATTCTATCTGCGAATTTCTTTGCTTAGCCAATTTCTCATAAAGCGCATAAGCATCTTCCTCCTTTGAAATTTCATCATTAGTCCCTTGGACAATCAATCCTGGTTTTGGGCATGGTGAGATAAAATTATAATCGTGAGATGTAGCTGAAGGTGCTATCACAACAAACCCATCGATCTCTGGTCTGCGCATTAATAGCTGCATGGTGATCCAAGCTCCAAAAGAAAACCCTGCAATCCAATAACTAGAAGCTTCTGGATTTTTAGCTTGCAACCAATCTAGTGCGGTTGCAGCGTCTATTAACTCTCCCTGACCATGATCAAAAGTCCCCAAAGATTTCCCAACCCCCCTGAAGTTAAATCTTAATACGGAAAAGTGATTTTCCACAAAAGTGTAGAAGGTATTATACACAACTTTATTATTCATGGTTCCTCCATGAAGTGGGTGTGGGTGCAGAACAAGAGCCGCTGGCGCGGTTCTGTCGTCGGCTTGATAGTACCTACCTTCTAGCCTGCCCATTTCTCCATTGAAAATTACTTCTTTTATCATTTTGTATAATATACTATTTAGTTACCTATAACTAAGTTAAATACTTATAAAAATCAAAGCAAAATTTTAATATGGAAAGAATTTATTTTGACCATAATGCTACCTCTCCTCTACATCAGAGGGTTAAGGAAGCCATGATTGGACTGATGGGGTTGCCTCTTAATCCATCTTCCGTACACCATTATGGTAGAGAAGCAAGAAAACTCTTGGAAGAATCCAGAGAGAAAATCAGGCAAGTTTTGGGTGTTAATCATACTCATAACTTAGTTTTTACAAGCTCTTGCACTGAAGCAAATAACCTAGTTCTTAATAATTTTCCTGAGTATCGAAAAGTTTGCAGCGCTATTGAACATCCATCCGTCATTAACGTAATTGGAGAAGGAATGATACCAGTAGATACGAACGGGATAATAGATTTGGATTACCTCAAGTCCTATTTAGAAAGTTATCAGGGTACTAAGTTTGTGATTTCTGTTATGTATGCAAATAATGAAGTTGGAACTATCCAGCCCATTAAAGCAATCAAAGAAATAGCTTTGAAACATGGTTGTTTATTGCATTGTGATATTACCCAAGCTATAGGAAGGATTGAAGCTGATGTTGGAGGGATTGATATAATGACATTTAGCTCTCATAAGTTTGGTGGACCAATAGGTGCTGGAGGTTTGATCTATAGAAAAGAACTTAAAATAAATCCAACCATATTAGGTGGGGGACAGGAATCGCGTATTCGATCTGGGACTCAAAACTTAGTTGCCATACATGGAATGGCAGTTGCATTTGGTTTAATTAAAGAAATACAGGAAGATTATAAGCAGATTAAAAAGTTAAGAGACACTATGGAAAGAAAGTTGGCTATAATATCGGATGATGTTGTGATCCTTGGTCTCAACGCGGACAGGTTGCCCAATACTTCTTCGCTATGTATGCCAAAAGTAAGCGCAGAGACCCAACTAATACATTTTGATTTGAATGGAATCTCGCTAAGCGCTGGCTCTGCTTGTTCTTCTGGCAAGATAGATATACCAAGAATTCAACTATCCATGGGGTTAAATGAAGAATTGGCAAAAACAGCTATTAGAGTTAGTTTAGGGCCTAATAATAACATCTTTGAAGTTGATAAATTTGTCAATTTATGGCGAGAATTATTCGATGCTTCCCGTTGAGATACTATATACCTCTGGTAAATCAAGGGTTGGCAAATTTATAGACGACAGAGAACTTGGAAAGCGAAATCCGAAGTATGACGACGCCAACTTTTAAAAGACGCGGAGTATACATAGCTAAAGCAATATAAAAGAGTTATAAGATATGGAGTTTGAAAAGGTCAAAAATGTCGCAATCTAATTATTCATAAGAATTTATGGAGAATTAAAGGATGGTTTCTAGGCCTACCTTTAACGTCAAAGATTTTCTGAATTGCGGTTTCATTTGTGGTGTCTGCAGTCAGCCCATAAACTATTTCAGTTGATAAGGTAATTAACTCGCCACTTTTTAGTAAGCATACCGGCTTAATCTATTTGATCAGATTTAATTATTATGTTTGTGTTATAGTACATACTAAGAATTGCAATATTGGCAGTTTACTGGGTCTGCTTCTTTTTTACCGTCTGCACGTTTTCTATTTTCTTCATAAGCACACTTAACACAACCAAAAATTTCTGATTTTACTAATTCTGTTTCTAAACCACAGCATCCACAGATCAGGCCTTTTTCATATTTGACTTCACCCCAACCAGGGTTATTACAACATGGACACTTTGTTTTTAGTCTATCCGAAAGCTTAGTAGCAAGTTCGCCTATTACATGCATACGCGAAGGCAGAGTGTTAGCCAAAGATAGATATAAAATTGCCCTGCTCACTTAGGAAATCAGAGTGTTAGCCAAAGATAGATATAAAATTGCCCTGCTCACTTAGGAAATTATTGTTATCCTCAAAATGTACCCAGAGCTTAATCGTAAGATCGACAACTTCTTCAGATTTTGAAACTACCTTTGTTTTTCTGGTCATTCTTGCAATTCTGTGCCTTGTGTTTGAGTTATTGGACTCAATTGAGAGTGTATGTTGTTTGCCAACAACATGTTGATGGCGAGGTATAACCTCTGAATAAACAGACCAATCGTCTGTGTAATAACTGCAATTATCTCTACTTATGATTTTCCACAATTTTCTAAAGGTTGTAACGTTACGCTTACCAACCACCCAGGCAACAACTCTCTTGAGCTCCCTACTATAGGCTTTCCATATCCATAATTTGTTTTTTTGAATCTACAAAATGCCACATCTCATCTATTTCAACTTCTCTCTCAATTCTTCCGGCACTGTTGGTCTTGGTATCTTTTTAGCATACAGTATTATCCACTTATATACGCTAGTATGAGCTACTTTAAATAATTTCCCTAGCCATCTAAAGCTACTTTTTTCCCATGCTGTACAATAACACTGCCAGAGCCTTCATCTCTGGCGAACAGCCTCTTAATTTAGTGCTTGTAAAATTACATACACTCTTTGCATTTATACCTTTGCATACCCATAATATTACCATTCTTAACGTATTTACTGCTACTGCATTTTTTACACTCTGTATTCATATTTCTATTTTCTTTGTTGCTCGCTATATTCATTTTAGCATCTTATCTATCTTATGGCAACACTCCCGTTTTCTTTATTCTTGTTGCAGTCAACAATATTTATGTTCTCTATCCCCAAATTAAGTACGATATCCTCTATTTTATATAAATATTTCCCTGTAGAAAAGCGGTTTACTTATATGGCTTTGGCATTTGGTTGTGCGAATCCTGTCTCTAAGGTATTGACTGCTTTTAGCTTAATCCCACTGACTGAATTTTTTTGGCTACTATGGTCTTTGGTTTTTGATTGTGCCGGTATTGATCAGTTATTTTTGGGCGATATTATATCTAAGAAAACTGGAGATAGAAAATGGAAGGTACCATAACTATCCAAACGAAGATGGCATCCCGGATACTGCGTTGATGGAAGAAGTTGAGGATGCTGACTTTGCTGAAGATAAAGAGGCGTATATGGCTTACAGTACAGATTGCGAACATCAACAAAAGTTGATCAATATTATACTGGACAAAGCCCAGCAAGAGAGAAAAAAAACTGAATGTGCTGATGATAAAAAGGCCATTACGTTTGCTAAAAATGGCATGCTGGGCAAACCCCTCGAGATAATGGAGAGCCATTTTATTCACATCCGTTTGCGGTTGCTGAAATTATTACGGAATTTTATCTAAAAACCGATGTAATCATAGCTGCAATACTTCATGATGTTGTGGAGGACAGTGACTGCACAGTTGAGTTGATAGAAAAAGAGTTTAATCCGCGTGTTGCCCAAATTGTTGGCAGATTAACTAATAAAAGGCAGGTTAAAAATGGTAAAACAATTGAAAAGCTGAGTTTACAAGAAGTGGTGGACAAACTGCATGAAGCCGCAGATCATGGGAGTGTTGCAAGATGGAATAAAGAAAGGTATAGTGGAGTGGATTACAGAATAAAAGAAGAGAAAAATGTCATCAGCGCATCAAATAATAATGGTATGTTTGGATCAATTGGTTGGTAGTGAGCATCAATATCGCAAATTTAAGGAGCTGTTTTAATTTTGGGGCAGTAGAGCAAGAGCTGAAGGGGAATTGAATCTCCTGCTAATTATAAGGGATATGGTGTTTTACGTTTATTTAAATGCTTGTTGTTACAGTTTATGGAAGATTTGTCAGATCGTGAACTAGAAAGATATTTGAGTGACAGTGTTGCAGCCAAGTGGTTTTGTGATTTTGATTTAACCGAAGCCACACCTGATTATAGCGTTTTTAGTAGAATCCGCTCAAAGATAGGAACAAATTTGTTATCAAAAATCTTTGCCATTTTTAGAGATCAACTAAAATCTCAAGGATATATGAGCGAGGTATTTACTTTTGTTGATGCAAGTCACTTGATCTCCAAAGCTAATTTATGGGAAGAGCGGGATGAAGCCAGAAAACAAAAATATGAAAAACTTAACAACGAAGTCTTGCCTAGATAATGTCGTCATGAGATTTTAAGCCAAAGAGATAAGCATCTAATCTGAATTGCGGCAAGAAAAGAAGCTGAATTTTTAGCATATCTGGTTGCAATTTCCCTCCATCTTTTAAGATGAAGAAAGGTGTTTTCTACAATATGCCTTATTTTGTATAAATCTTTATCGTATTTTCTCTGGGTGATTCTGTTCTTTTTTAGGAGGAATAATAACGCTCATGCCCAATTCTTGGGCATGGTCAATTATGTAATTAGCATCGTACCCTCTGTCGGCTAGTAAGTACTCAGCTTTCATCTCTTCAATAAGATTAACAGCCTGCTTGCAATCAGCTTCTGAGCCTTTTGTGATAATAACTTTGAGTGGCATACCATGTGAATCCAAGGCAAGGTGAATCTTTGTATTGAGCCCCCCTTTGTACGACTCATATCTTGATTGCCGCCTTTTGCACCTGAAGCATGTGGATGCACTTTACTATGACTTGCGTCTATCATTAACCATTCCATATCAGGTTCTTTCACAAATATCTCCAATAAAGCCTCCCATATCCTTTTGTCTCTCCATCTGCAAAATCTTTTATGTGTATTTTTCCATCCTCCATATTCTGAAGGCAAATCTCTCCAGGGAGAACCTGTTCTTAATATCCAAAATACTGCGTTAATGAATCTTCTGTTATTATGTGCCAAACCTCCCCACGTACCTTCCCTTCCTGGCAAATGATCCTTTATCAAATCCCACATATTATCTGTTATATCATGCCTATGTAGCCCTAAATCCATTTTTACTCCTGATTTATCTTTTCTTTCATATTATACCACAAATCTCATGACGACATTATCTAAAGTCGCACATGATAAACAAGCCAAAATAGGGTGCAAGGGTGGTAGTAAATTTTGGTATGGCTATAAGAAAACATGTAAGCGTAGATATTCAATCCGGAATGATCAACAAGGTTGCTATAACGCCTGCTAATGTTACCGATGCAAAGGGAGTTGCGCATGTTTTACCAAATAGTGGAGCAGTTTATGCTGACAAAGGGTATTGTGTTGCACCAGCAAAGAATGCAGCTAAAAGCAGAGGTATTCATTTTTGCGCCATCAAGAAAAACAATATGAAGCAAAAGAATTTTGACCTTGATCGATACTATACTTCCATAAGGGCTCCGTTTGAGAGGGTGTTTTCTCAAGATAATAAACGATTGCGATACATAGGAATTGCCAAAAATCAGTTTGCTGAATTTATGAATGCTATCTGCTTTAATTTTAAAACGTTTAACGGTCTTACTGCGTAAGCTCATAAAATCACGCTTCGCAGAATCAATAAAAAGCTAAAAATTACCATATCCCACCTCAAAAAAAAAATCTTTTGAATTCTTGGGGAGACCAATTTTTTGTTAATTTTTAGACCATGGCCCAAACTTCCTTAAATCAAACCATCACATTTATCCTTATTTTATCTTTCAACGCTCCCTTCATGAAGCTTTACTGATCAAAGAAATTGATAGGTTACACAATTTGGAAACCATTGGGGCAAGGTCGAAGTACAAGCAAGTAAAAGAAGCTAAAAACACCCAAGAATCTTTAGTCCCAGCAATTGCACATGTTGGAGATGAGCTGAACATCCCTCACATCGTTAAATTGGAAAATAGGCTTTTTAAAATTGCCGTGATATTCTGCGCAGGCGATCATAAATAAACCAGTACCGATTTAAATATATGTGCGCCGGGCATGAGGTAAGAGCAAAGGGTTCAAGTCCCTTATGGGCTGAGATAGAGCGGTCCATTAGCTGAGGCAAGGTTAACTTCGTGAGGAGTTGGCTGAAGGAAGCTGACGGCAAAGTAAGGCTGAAACGAACAGAAACTTGGTAGTAGGCCGTTATAACTGGGCAACCTAGCATTAACTGGAATAGCCCGCCTCTATGCGGAAGTGTATAGCGGTAAACCAAGTTCAGCCTTATGGAGGTCTTGCATCTTACCCCGGGAGGCCTTTTATCTAGCTTGAGTATAAGCTACTTTGCTAGCAATAGTAGAGGACAGGATAAAAGGAGTCAGCAGAAGGCATAGTACTTAAGAGAATCGGTACCTCTCTTGAGGAAGGCCTGAATTAGATTTGTTAGGTACTGGAATTTTAATTTTGGAGTTATATGGTAGCAAAAGATAGCAATACCATCCACGGATCAAATAGTGAAGGCAGTACTGGAGCTGTTGATCATGAGGCGCATAGAGTAACTTCAGCAATTAGAATACCCCAGGACCTTGCAAAAGATGTAATTGGGGATGTAGTTAAAACTGCAAATCTCAAAAGTGCCTTTAAAGCAGTAAAACGCAATAAAGGTGCACCTGGTATCGATAAAAGAACTATCAATGAAGTACAAGAGTCCTTAGATGAGATTATCCAAGAGCTCCAATCTTCAGTTATCAACGGTAAATATACTCCTTCCTGTGTTAGAGGAGTACAAATACCCAAGCCTAATGGTAAAACCCGTTTGCTTGGCATACCTACAGTAATTGATAGAATGGTGCAGCAAGCTATAGTTCAAGTTTTATCACCTTTGTTTGATCCACACTTTTCGGACAATAGCTATGGATTTAGACCTAAGCGTTCTGCGCAAGGCGCTATGTCCAAAGCTAAAGAATTTGTAAAGTCTGGTAAATCATGGGTGGTGGATATGGACATAGAAGCTTTCTTTGATAACGTCAATCATGACATTTTAATGTCTCTAATTGCACGCTCTATCTCTGATAAGAAGCTCTTAAAGCTGATTAGATCGTTCTTAAACGCAGGCATGATGCAAAATGGCTTAATGAGCAAGAGAGACCTAGGGACCCCACAGGGTGGACCGCTCTCCCCTCTTCTAAGCAATATCTTGCTTCATGAACTTGATAGAGAGCTTCATTTACGTAAGCACTCTTTCGTCAGATACGCTGATGATTGTAACATTTATGTTACTTCTAAGAATGCTGCACAGAGAGTACTTACATCTATAACGAAGTTTCTTAACAGTAAGCTCAAACTTAAAGTTAATCTTACTAAAAGTGCTACTAGCTCTGTTCAAGACCGTAAATTCCTTGGATTTACATTGTTAACAGATGGCTCTGCTATTATTGCTAGAGAATCTATATCTCTCTTCAAAGATAAGGTTCGCCTTATCACCAAAAGAAGTAGAGGTGTTAAATTTGATACAATAATCAGAGAGTTAAATCAAGCTACGAGAGGCTGGTTTCACTATTTTAAGTGTTCCGACTTTCCAAAGCCTCTGTGGCATCTGGACGGTTGGATTAGAAGGCGTCTTCGTTCTTACAGGATAAAACAGCGTAAAAGAAAATTCTCGATCAAAACTTTTCTAACTGCTCATGGTGTATCTCAGCGATCTAGCTGGTCACTTGCTTGCTCTAGAAGGTTGGTGGAGAAAATCTCTATCTCATGCTGCTCACCAGGCTCTCAATTTAAAGTATTTTGAGAGGAACAACCTATTTTCCATGTATACATCTTTTGTTAAACACAAATCTGAAACCGCCGTATGCGACATCGCTTGTACGGTGGTGTGTGAGAGGGAGATTCAGCAATGGATCTCTCTACTCGATTACTCCAATAACTTGAAAATCTGGCCTCAAATATATCTTACTTGGGCATTTCGTTGCGCACTATTGTACGCTCCTCATGCTCCGCACTCAATTCCTTGCCAATTCTTAAAATACTTTGAGTATAATACTCTCGTAAATCAAGAGTTGATGAAATTTATAGACGACAGAGAACTTAGAAAAGAGCGAGGAATACGAGTGATGAGCATGAGGAGCGTACAAAAGTACGTGACGAAATGCGAAGTCCGAAGTATTTTGACGCCAATTTTTCAAGTTATCGGAGTATAATAACATTGAGTTACAACAAGTGAAAATAACACACCATATGGCAAGTTCTTGATCGCAAATCTACATGTTATGACCAAGGCACATGGACATCATTAGTTGAGTGTTACAATTCTTTATTGCGACATTATCTTGCAAGATTCAATCGCAGAACTAGACGATGTTCCAAATCCATCGATATGATTAAAGCATCGATTATTCTACTTTTTAATAATTTAGGCAGAGCCATACTGTCATCTATATTTATTTAGGGATCCCTTTTATCTACTTATTCCCTCGTTTTTCCATACTTTAACCTATTTTGACGGATGGACTAGACATACAGCTTCTATTTAAGCGCCTTTTCTGCCGAGCCAATCTTTTTCCATATTTCTTCTAAATCATACTTCCTACGTGTCTCTTCCTGAAATATGTTTATTATAACGCTACCAGCATCTATTAATATCCATTCAGCAGCCTGATATCCCTCGCTCTTTGTAAAAATAGAGTACTCTTCTTTGAGAAGGTCGCATAACTTGTCCGCCAAAGTTGCAACATGGCGCGAGGAGCTACCCGTCGCTATTAATGCCTTATCAAATAACCATTTGTTTTTTTCAAACTCTATGACGGAAATATCTTCCGCTTTTAGTTCTTCTAATCTATCAATAAGCGATTTGACCACACTATCTGTCTGGGCTTGTTGGCTATCGTACTTCATAAAATTTCAATGTTTTTGTGTACTTCCATATTGGGCTTCGCTTAGGATTGGTTCCTTAGACGTCACCTTAGGAATAATTTTAACTGGGGTTTCAAGCGCATGCCATACCACCTCGTCGAATGATGCGACCGGCATTATCTCTATGTTATTCTTCACCTCTTCTGGCATTTCTTCAATGTCTTTCCAATTATCCTTTGGAATCATCACTTTTTTTACACCTGCTCTTAGAGCAGCTAATAATTTTTCTTTCAACCCCCCAATTTCAAGCACATTCCCTCTTAAGGTTATCTCTCCAGTCATTGCCACATCTTTTTGAACTGGTATTCCGGTTAGAACTGAAACTATAGAGGTAGAAATTGCTATCCCCGCAGAAGGACCATCTTTTGGGGTCGCTCCTTCTGGAAAATGCACGTGAATGTCATATTTCTGAAACATTTCCTCACCAATGCCATACTCTTTTGCTTTGGAATGAATATAACTGTGAGCCGCCTGAACAGACTCTTTCATAACATCACCAAGTTTGCCCGTTATTTTAACGTTTCCTTTGCCCTTATATTTGACAGCCTCAATGGCTAATAAATCTCCACCAACTGTTGTATAGGCAAGTCCGTTAGTCACACCAACTTGGTTTTGCTTGTCTATCTCTCCATAATTGAACTTATGGGGACCAAGAAATTCTTGCAAATTATCGCTACATACAGATACCTTATCTACTTCTTTTAAAAGAACCTTTCTTACAGCCTTTCTAAATATCTTTTCTATCTCTCTGTTAAGGTTTCTAACACCTGCTTCTCTGGTGTAATATCTGATGATATCTGTAATCGCAGAATCGTCTATATCCAATTCTGCCTCACTCATAGAGTGGGACTCTCTAACTTTAGGGACCAAGTGCTTTTTCGCTATCAAAAGTTTGTCGCTCTCCGTATATCCAGACAGCCTTAACAACTCCATCCTGTCCATTAAAGGACCTGGTATGTTTGTGGTATTTGCTGTCGCAACAAACATCACCTTTGACAAATCAAAATCAACTTCAAGATAATGGTCATTAAAATTTTTGTTTTGAGATGTATCTAGGATTTCCAACAGAGCTGACGCTGGGTCCCCTCTATAATCGCTGCCCAACTTGTCAATCTCATCCAAAAGTATCAAAGGATTCGAGCTTTGTGCTTTTTTCATAGCCTGTATTATCTTGCCTGGCATTGAACCAATATAGGTCCTTCTATGCCCTTTGATCTCCGCCTCATCTCTAAGACCACCCAATGTAATCTTGGCAAAATTACGCCCTGTTGCCTTTGCTATGGATTTTGCCAAAGAGGTTTTCCCAACCCCAGGAGGGCCAACCAGACAAATAATACTGCCTCCAAGTTTTTTGGACTTCACATTAACAGCCAAGTACTCTAAAATCCTCTCCTTAATTTTGTTTAATGCGTAGTGATCTTCATCCAGTGCCTCTTGAGCTTTTGCCAAATCTTTGTTATTAGCGGTGAACTTTTGCCACGGTAAATTTACAATCCAATCCAAATAATTTCTTATGACAGTAGCTTCAGAAGACATAGGGTTCATCATTTTAAGCTTTTTAAGCTCCGCGTTTGCCTTTTCTTTTGCTTCCTTGGTGAGCTTTAATTTGTCTATAGTGCTTTTTAATTCACTGAATTCTTCTTTTAAATCTTCTTCTCCCAATTCTTTGTGGATTGCCTTCAACTGCTCTTGCAAATAATAATCTTTCTGATTCTTCTCTATTTGTGTTTTGACCCTGGTCTTTATTTTGTTCTCCGCTTTGAGTAACTCAATTTCTGAGTTGATGAATATCATCAACTTCTCCAACTTTTTATTAACATCGTTAAGCTCAAGCAACTGTTGTTTTTTTTCCACAGACAAGTAAATTTGGGAGCATAAGGCATTGCTAAAACTTACTATGTCTTTTATCTGAACTATGTTAGAGAAAGACTCTTGTGATGCTTTCTTACTAATACCTAAGTACTCTTCGAATAGGTCTATAACTGCGTTCCTTAATACTATGCTTTCTTGTTCATTGGAGCATATATCTTGTATAGGGTTGATGTATGCTTGGATATGAGCCCCGGTATTTAAAAACTTAACTGTCTTTGCTTTAGTTACACCCTCAACTAAAATCTTCACAGAAGAATCCTGCAGCTTAATGATCTGCATAACTTTTGACAGCACACCAACCTTATATAACTCTCCAATTTTTGGTGCGTCTTTTCCGCCATCTTTTTGAGATACTAGGAATATAGTATTACCAGTCGCCAAGTTCTGTAGTGCGTTTATAGACTTATCCCTACCAACAAAAAGAGGGATAATCATTTTGGGAAACATCACCACATCTCTTAATGGCAAAACCGGATAACAAATTAGTCCTTCTGTATGTTCCATTTTATAGCAGCTTTATCTTTTACTATTTCTACCTTATATATATACCTGAATACTTTTTTAACAAGCTGATTTAATATTTTTATATGAAATTATCAATTAAACTCAAAGCTAACTTGTTCATCATCTTTGTGATATTAGCTCAATCTACGCCATTTTCATTCAACGTTATGCCTGGTCATTTACCAGAGTTGCTGTCGCTTGTTATATACATAACTTACTCTTTAAATAAGGAAGCGCTAGGCTACTTTAACTTAGTTCTAATATCCTTACTCAATGATATGATAAAACTAAATTATATAGGCACCTCTGTTATGCAGTATTTTGTATATGCCTTTTATATAGACAAACTGAAAAGAATTTATATACACGAAAACTTGTTAATTGAATGGGTAGGATTTGCATTGCTAAATATAGTTTTATTGCCGTGCAAATACAGTTTACTGAACTTTATTCGAGGTAGTGATGTAATTTTTACAGTGATAGCTTTTGAAAAAACGTTGATAACTATAGCTTGCTTCCCTGCTATATATTATTTTATCAATAAACTTGTTAAATAATCTCAAGCCAAGAAGTGATGCGAGATAAAAGAGAGAAATATAAAATATTTACAAGAAGAGCATTGATAACCGGGGCTGTAAAAGCAACTTTGCTCAGCTGTTTGATTGGTAGATTTTACTACCTTCAAATACTCACTTCTGATGAGTATAAAACGCTTTCAAACAAAAATAGACTGAGGATTTTTTTAACTCAGCCTAAAAGGGGACAAATATTAGATGGTAATGGCGTTGCTCTTGCGGAAAACATAAAAACATATGCACTACTTTTGAAAAGAGAGTATAAAACCCAAATAAAAACGGTAGTGGCCAAAATAAACGACATTATGGTTGACCAAAAGGTAAATATTTCATTAATCCCCAGCAAAAACAAAGGTATTTCTCATATTCAACCAATCAAACTTTTCGAAAACTTATCTCTGCAGAATGCCATTTTACTTGATGCCAACCCAGAATTAATAGAAACTGAAATAAAAGAAAGTTTTATCAGATATTATCCATTAAAAGAGAAAGCTTTTCACATTACCGGATATTTAGGCAGTACAAATAAAACCGATGTAAAAGAAGGTGATGTTAAAAAGCAATACGATTTCGCAGTGGGAAAAGATGGGGTAGAAAAACAATTTAACGAAGACTTGACAGGTCAACCCGGTATGGAAAAAATAGAGGTGGACGCAAAAGGGAATTTTATAAGGAGTGTGGACTTCTCTTCTTCCGTTCCTGGGAATGATATAAAATTGTCAATCAACAATAATGTGCAGAACATACTGTGCAATCATATGCATGGCTATACAGGAGCGATTGTAGTTATGGACCTTACCATCCAAAAGATTATTGGTTTGGTATCAAGCCCAACAATTAATCCCAATATCTTTATCGAAGGACTGTCTCATGATGATTGGAAAACGATAAAAACAAATAAGCAAAATCCTTTGATTAACAAGTGCATTTCAGCCAAGTACCCCCCTGGATCAATTTTTAAGTTGGTTATGTTTTTGGCAATTTTAAAGCAGGGACTTGATCCAGAACATAGAATTTTTTGCCCTGGATATCATAAGGTAGGTAATACAGTGTATGGATGTTGGAAGAAATCTGGGCATGGTTATATGAACCTTGAAAATGCCTTGGCTCAATCTTGCAATGTGTATTTTTTCGAACAGTCATTAAAGGTGGGGATTAATAGAATCTACGAAATAGCTAATCTATTAGGACTGTCTCAAAAAACCAATATCGAGCTTCCTTTTGAAATGACCGGGTTGATACCCACCAAAGAGTGGAAAAAAAGGAGGTACAAATTAAATTGGTACCCAGGGGATACAATCAACACATCAATAGGGCAAGGATATGTAGAAACCACGCCAATTCAGTTGTTGCAAATGACAGCCAGAATTGCGGCAAAGAAAAATTTATCCTCATCAATAATCACTTCGAAGTTAGATGAAGCCATGGTCGATAACTTGAATGTCAACCACCAGCATTTGGTAAAATTGAGGGCAGCCTTACTAAAAGTTTTTTATGACCCTAACGGTACAGGCTACAATGAAAGAATAGAAGATCCGGAATATCAAATTGCCGGCAAAAGTGGTACTTCACAAGTGGTCGGAACAAAGCACAATAGTAAAAACGCCTTATATCAAGACAACAGTTTATTTGTAGGATTTGCACCATTTCATAACCCAAGATTTGTAATTTCAACGGTGATTGAAAATGGGGGATGGGGTTCTAAAACTGCCACTCCTATCTCCAAGAACATATTGTTAGACATCAAAGCCCTCAATCTACCTGTAATAAATTAGGAATTAGAAAATTTATAGACAACAAATAACTTCAAAATGCAAGAAGTTGATTGACTAAGTACTGTTACAGTAGCTATAGTTAAGCACCTTCGCAATTTGGCACGCACTACAACTCTGATAAGTTAAGCGTTAAAAATTCGAGAAGAGCGAGAGATATAAGCGTAAGGAGCACACAAAAAGAACATTCAATGGAGCGTTAATATGCAGATAGAGTTAAAAGAAAATAATTTAGCACCAAATTTTAAATTACCATCTTCTGATGGGAAAGAAGTCTCTTTAAAAGATTTTTATGGGAAAAATTTGGTTTTATATTTTTATCCAAAAGACTCCACCCCGGGATGCACTATACAAGGCAATGATTTTTCAAGTAAACTCGAAGAGTTCAAAAAGATAAACACTATCATTGTTGGTGTATCTAAGGATAATGCAAAAAGCCATAAAAATTTCATTACAAAGCAGTGCATAAAGTTTGACTTACTGTCTGATGTAGACGGAACAATATGCAATCTATATGGGGTTTGGAAGGAGAAAAGTATGTTTGGAAAAAAATACATGGGTATAGAAAGAAGTACATTTCTCATAGATAAAGATGGAGTATTGAGAAAAATTTGGCACAAAGTAAATGTCAATGGACATGCAAATAATGTGCTTATGGAAGCAAAAAAACTAAATTCACTTCTAGTAACCTAAACTCTGGATTAGAAAAGTGAGATAAAGTAGAGTTACTCTAAGGTAAGAGATACGTTATAGACCAATACATTTAACCTGAGTTTTGGATAAGGAGTAGTAAAAAAGAAGGCAATAGGCTAACTTAAGATTGAAAAAACAAAAAAAGGAAGCATATTAT